>CAYOLM010000397.1:0-1518 GCA_964404785.1 uncultured Mizugakiibacter sp. | reverse complement strand
CGCTACCGTCGCCATTCCGGCCAGGGTGGCGCCGCCGCTTCGGTCGGTCCCCGCAAACGTCAGCGTTTGCTGCGTACCGCAGCCCTGTTTCTGGCCGAACATTCCCGCCACGCCCACCGCCCCTGCCGTTTTGATGTAGTCAGCTTTGATGGGCCGGAAGATGAAGCCCGCTTCCATTGGCATCGAGCCGCCTTTGAAACCACCGGATAATCCCTATATGCCGCCTACTCCGCTCCCCCCCGACCTGCTCGAAAGCCTGCAAAAGTCACTCCCTGATGGCTGTTTTATCCAGGATCCAGCCACCTGCCTGAGCTATGCCTACGACAACTCCCGCCGTCAGGCCTTACCCCAGGCGGTGGCCTTGGTCGATCGCCATGAACAGGTGGTGAGCATCGTCCGCGCCTGTCACCAACACCGGGTGGCACTGACCGCCCGAGGCCGTGGCACCAATACCACCGGGGCGACGGTACCTATCGCCGGCGGCGTCGTCATCTCTTTCGAGCGCATGACCCGGATTCTGCGGATCGCCCCCGAAGACCGGATTGCGGTCGTCGAACCCGGCGTGCTCAATGCCGACCTGCAGGCGGCCATCGCCCACAGCGGCTTTTTCTGGCCGCCCGACCCAACGTCGGCGCCCTACTGCAGCATCGGCGGCAATCTGGCCTGTAATGCTGGTGGCCCGCGAGCGGTCAAATACGGGGCGACCCGCGACAATGTACTGGGTCTGCGCGCCGTGAGTGGCGATGGCCGTGAGTTCCGTTGTGGTGGCAGCACCACCAAAGGTGCCACTGGCTATGATCTCACCCGGCTGCTGATCGGCTCTGAAGGTACCCTGGCGCTGATTACCGAGGCGACGCTCAAGCTCACCCCCCGAGCCGAGGCCCTGGCCACCTTGCGCGCCGAATTCAGCGATGTCACCTCTGCCGCGGCTGCGGTGGCGCGGATCATGGCCCAGGCGGTCACCCCTTGTGCCCTCGAATTTCTCGATGATGCCTGCCTGGATCTGGCCCGCCAACGTGAACCCGAGGTGCTGCCCAACGACACCGGCGCTTTGCTGATGATCGAGGTAGACGGTCTGGCAGCCACCCTGCAGCATGCTGTGAAAGCCGTTTCCAAAGCGGCCGAGGGGCCGGGTCTGCTGCGCCTCCACGTGGCCAGCGACCGTGGCGAAGCGGCCCAGCTATGGCGGGTCCGCAAGGCCTTGTCACCAGCCCTGCGTGATCTATCACCCCACAAGATCAACGAAGATGTGGTGGTGCCGGTCAGCCAGGTTCCCGCTCTGATCGAGGCCAGCCGTGAATTGGCCTCGCGTTTCGAGTTCCCCATCGTTACCTTCGGCCATGCTGGCAATGGTAATCTGCATGTCAACCTACTGCCCCGCAATGCGGCTGAGCTGGCCCGGGCCGAAGACTGTCTGGCCGCTCTTTTCGAGCAAGTGATCAAACTCGGTGGCACCTTGTCGGGCGAACATGGCATCGGTCTGAGCAAACGGGATTTCATGCCCCTGGCGGTGGACCC
>CAYOLM010000396.1:0-1537 GCA_964404785.1 uncultured Mizugakiibacter sp. | reverse complement strand
GTCCTCGATTTTCCACTCGCCTCGTCACGATCACCCAAGTCCGACAAGCTCCTAGCCGTGACTTCCGAACCGCGACGCGAATCACCGCAATAGGCTGGCAGCCACCATGCTTGTTGTCCTGGTGCGCTGGCGGCGTGGCGATCCGCAGAGGATGTCTCAGGATACTGTCATGCTGCTGGAGCGGGCGGGTATAGCCAGACGACCAAGAACCTGATCCATTCTGGCTACGATGTCGGTCAATTGTGTGGCTTCCGGTAGCAGGGTAAGCCGCACATGCCGACTGTCGGAGACGTTGAAACTTGATCCCGGGGCCAACAGCACCGATTCTTCTTCGAGTAGTCGCTGGGCGAAGTTTTCGTCATCAAATTCCGGAAAGATATCGGGACGGATTGAGGGGAAGGCGTACAGGGCACCCTGCGGGGCGACCAACTGCAGGTATTCACTGGATTCGATGCTGTTAATCACCGCCCGGCGAGATTCATACAGGCGGCCGCCGGGGTGGATCAATGCAGCGATGGTGGTAGGTCCTTCGAGAGCGGGTTTTACGGCCCATTGAGCCGGCACATTGGCGCACAGGCGCAAGGCGGCTAGTAATTGCAGAGCATCGCGGTAGGCAGCGGTGCGCTGTGGATTACCGCTAAGGCTCATCCAGCCGACCCGAAAGCCGCAGGCCCGGTGTACCTTGGACAAGCCATTGAAGCTAAGACAGGGCACCTCACCCGCCAAGGGTGCGAGAGGCTCAAAGCGGTGTTCGTCGTAGGTGATGCCGTCGTAGATCTCGTCGCAAAGCAACAATAGGCCATGGTGTTCGGCTAAGGCCACGATCTTCTCAAGTAATGCGCGGGGATAGACGGCACCGGTGGGATTGTTCGGGTTGATCAGAATGATCGCCCGGGTATGGGGGGTAATCAGGGCGGCTATCTCATCGCTATCGGGCAAGTGGGCTTGCGCTGCCGGACAGTTGTAGTAGCGCGGCTGGCCTCCGTTGAGTAGCGTTGCCGCGCTCCACAAAGGATAGTCCGGGCTGGGTAGCAGCACCTCGTCACCGGTTTCGAGTAAGGCGCGCAAGGCGATGTCAATCAGTTCACTGACCCCGTTGCCGATGAATATGCGATCCACGGCGACCCCGCTGGCGCCGCGTGCAAGCTGTTGTGCCGCCACTGCCGCACGGGCTTCTTCGATGCCCTGTTCCTGACAGTAGGCATCACTGTATGGCAGTTGCCTGGCCATCGCTTCAAGCAGATGTGCGGGGACCCGGAAACCAAAGCGGCCGGGGTTGCCGATGTTGATGTGCACGATGTCGCGACCATTGGCCTCAAGTTCACGGGCACGTCGGGCCAGGGGGCCGCGGATTTCATAGCGGACTTCCGATAAATGGGTACTGGGTTGCACAGATGCCAAGAGATTGCCCTGAAAATTCTAGGAAACACGACGATACTTATGTCTGGAATCGTAGCAGCGCAAAGGCCGCCGGGCGAGGTTAGCAGTCGTGGGGTGAACAACGCGACCTATCAAGAGGATAGGTGAGATACGAACG
>CAYOLM010000395.1:0-1545 GCA_964404785.1 uncultured Mizugakiibacter sp. | reverse complement strand
ACCGTGCCAAGGATGCGGCCTACCGCTGATCGAGGAACCATTCGAATGACGATACAGCTTGCCGCTTTTTACTTTTATGCCAGCATCTCGGTATTGGCCGCACTGGGGGTGATCAGTTTGCGTAACCCTGTGCATGCGGTGTTGAGCCTGGTACTTACTTTTTTCAGTACAGCTTGTGTCTGGATATTATTGCAAGCGGAATTCCTCGCCTTGGCCCTAATCGTGGTCTACGTGGGAGCGGTCATGGTGTTGTTTCTGTTTGTAGTGATGATGCTGGATATCCAGATTGCCGAAACCCGCGAGGGCTTTGTCCGCTATCTTCCCGTTGGTCTGGGTGTTGCGGTGGTCATGTTGCTGGAGATCCTGGCTCTGATTGGGGTACGGGCCATGCAGGTGGTACCCCCAGCCAACCCGGCCCGGGTAGAGGGTTTATCTAATGTGGCCTGGATCGGACAGGCGTTATACACCGAATATTTGCTGCCATTTGAAGTTGCAGCCTTGATCCTTACGGTTGGTATGGTTGCGGCGGTGGCCCTGACCTTACGGCGCCGCAAGGGCGTACGCCATCAGTTTCCTTCCGAACAGGTCCAGGCCAAACCTCGTGAGCGGGTACGCCTGGTCAGTATGCCTGCCGAATGCAAAGAGGAGCCCAAGCCATGATCACCCTGGCGCATTACATCGTGTTTGCAGCCGTGCTGTTCAGCATTGCTTTAGCCGGAATCTTCATCAATCGCAAGAATATTATCGTACTGTTGATGGCAATCGAATTGATGTTGCTGGCAGTCAACGTGAACTTCATCGCTTTTTCTCGCTATCACGGTGATGTCGGCGGGCAGGTATTCGTATTTTTCATTCTGACGGTTGCCGCCGCCGAGTCAGCAATCGGTTTGGGCATACTTACTCTTATTTTCCGGAACCGGCACACCATCAATGTCGCCGAAATCGACGATTTGCGCGGTTGAGGGAACCCTATGTTGTCCATGCACACTCTGCTTATCATTGCCTTGGCACCTCTTGCAGGAGCCGCGCTGGCTGGCCTGTTGGGTCGACAGATTGGTCGCGCTGGGGCCCACAGCGTGGCCACACTCAGCGTGGCCGTGTCCTGCGTGCTGTCGCTCTGGGTCTTCTATCAATTGGTATGGGGTGGGGCACATAGTTTCAATGAAAATCTTTACACCTGGTTTCAGGTAGGAAATTTCAGTGCCCATGTCGGGTTTCTGGTCGATCGTTTAACGGCACTCATGATGGTGGTGGTTACCTTCATCTCGCTGATGGTGCACATCTACACCATCGGTTACATGGCGGATGATCCCGGCTATCAGCGTTTTTTCAGCTATATCGCCCTGTTTACCTTCTCCATGCTCATGCTGGTGATGAGTAACAACTTCATGCAGTTGTTTTTTGGCTGGGAAGCGGTCGGTTTGGTGTCCTATCTACTGATTGGTTTTTGGTATAAGCGACCGACGGCGATCTATGCCAACCTCAAAGCATTCCTGGTCAACCGGGTCGGCGACATGGGTTTTGTGCTGGGTATTGCCGCCGTCG
>CAYOLM010000394.1:0-1557 GCA_964404785.1 uncultured Mizugakiibacter sp. | reverse complement strand
TACTTGGCGCGGCGTTCGAGGGATTCGATATGCTGCTGGGCAAGCTGCTCGGGAAGTTGTTGGGGAATCGGCCAGCGCAGATCGTGACGACGCAGGATCAGGGCTTGGATTTGCTTGCCCAGCAGGTGAGGCAGCAGGCCCAGGCGAGTGACTTCGACTTCGGGTAATTCAGGCATGGCATGCTTCCACAGGTTTGCGGTTTGTTAATGGGGGGTTGTTACCGCCGTGCTGGATGATGGTGCCGGAGTGGCCGTATTCACGCCGAGATAGGGCGTATAGCGGTCGGCCACCATGGCGATCCGACCGTTCGGGAGTAGCAGGTAACGTTCCGGGCTGAGAACGGCCAGGTGGCCGAAGCCAAGCCGCACGCCGTTGAGCTGTAGGCTGGCAAAGGGGGGGTGCAAGCCGAACTTATCGAGGTTGCGGCCTTTAGGTAACCAGCGCACCACTTGGGCATCGGCGATGGCCGCCAAAGCTTCCAGGCGGGCGTCATCGGCACGCTGGGGAGGGCTGTGTTGCGTCCACCAATGGCCATCCCGGTGCAAAAAGTACTGTGTGGGACGGGAGTTCAGTTGGATGGCGATACGGGTGACAGCATGGGCTGAGAAGGGCAATAGCCGAGTGGCATCAGTCTGCTGTTGGGCATGCCGGTGCTGCACCACAACTGCCAGCAACAGGCTGGCAACGATAGCGGCTAGCCACAGACGGGCACGCAGACGGCGTTTCATCTCAGTGGCGTCTCCTGCGCCAAGCCAGGATGCTGCCAAAGCCGGCCAGCGATAACGGTAGGAGCAAAAGAAAGAGCAGAGCCTCAAGGTTCAGACCGGTTTGGCCCAGGGCCAGATGCCGATCCGGAGCGCTGCGCGGGGGTAAGTGTACCAATCGGTCATCATGCAATAACCAGTTGAAGATACGTTGACCCAAGGCCTGATTGCCACCGTTACCGAGAAAGGTGTTGGATAGAAAATCGCCATCGCCCATCACCACGACACGTTGTTGGGTGCGCTGCTGTGGACGGGAGCGGAACAGGGTATAGCCAAAATCAAGGGGTCCATGCAGGTTACCCTGGGCGGAGTTGAAGGCGGCAGGCGGCCCCGTTCCGAGGGGCGTACTGTAACTTCGCGTTGACGATTGCAATAAGGTTTCAATGGTCCAGCCGTTACGGGCCGTGTGGGCCAGCGGCGCCACCCCCGGGAACAGGGTGTTCATGGCGAAGCCATGGGTGATCGGGTTGGCCGGGTATCGGCTCGCCACCAGTATGCGCGGATTACGCCCCTGCGTGGCGGCAGCGCTTGGGTCAATGATTTCTCCGGGCAAGCGAGTCAGGCCGAGGACGTGCCAAAGAGGGTTTAGGCCCAGCAAACTGTGGCCAGGATCAGTAAGCCAGAGCAGATTGCCGCCATTTTGAACCCACTGCACCAGGGCGGCTACGGCAGCGGACGATAGTTGCGCCAGAGGACTGGCTAGTACTACCAGGCTGGCATTTTTCGGCACCCCGGCGACTTGGCTGAAATTCAGCGGCAACGCCGTCACCCCTTGGGCGGACAAAGTGGCCAT
>CAYOLM010000393.1:0-1567 GCA_964404785.1 uncultured Mizugakiibacter sp. | reverse complement strand
GGATCACTCCGCTTGGAGCGCAGGGCAACCGGGTTGCCGGAATCGGAGTGCAATTTAGTGACACTTCAGACAGCGAGTTAGCACGGCAGCGGATCGAGGCACTGCTGGGTGCCAAGCTGGCGTCAGAAAAACTTACCCTCACGATGTGAACTATAAAGTGGTGGCGTGCTGGACCATAAAGCGCCCTTGCAGGCTATCTGTATCTGGCGTAAACATCGACACGAACGGTTTATCAGCAGGCTAAAGAACCCGGCGAGACGGGGTGGTTGGCGAATGCCAGCAGGCTGTGTAGACGCCGAAAACCATGTTTTCCAAGAGCCGACAACTCGCTCGTCTTGGCTAATAATTGCAGGTCATGGGGAACTTTTACCCCACTTTCGAACTCTAGGTTTGGCACCTGCCTTATATTCGGGAGTCATTATGTTTCCTCGTTTTCGTTGGTCTTTGTTGAGTCTCGGCTTGGCCCTGCTCATTCCTGCTCTGGCCGTGGCCGCTCCATCGAAACCTGCCAGCAAGGTTACGGCGCCTACATCGACGCATAGCTACTGGGATCAGGCTCGTACCAGCAAAACCGAGGGCGAAGTTACTGTCGATGGCCAGCGTATCGCCTATACCGCAATTGCGGGCACCTTGATCCTTCACAACCATCTGGGCCAGTCGACGGGGAGTATGTTCTATGTTGCTTACCTGAAGCGTGGCGCCAGAGCCTCACGACGCCCTGTCACCTTTATCTTCAACGGCGGACCCGGTTCATCGTCGGTGTGGTTGCACATGGGGGCGTTCGGGCCGATGCGGGTGGTTACTGCCGATCACAGTCACACCCCTGCTGCTCCGTACCAGTTGGTGAAAAATCAGTACAGTCTGCTGAATGCTTCGGACCTGGTGTTTGTGGACGCTATGGGCACCGGTTTCAGCCGCATCATCGGTAAGGGTAAGCCCAAGCAGTTCTACAGCATCGATGGCGATGCTCAGGCTTTTGCCCAGTTTGTAACCTCTTTTCTCTCCAAGTACGGGCGCTGGAACTCACCCAAATACCTGTTTGGGGAGAGCTATGGCACCACCCGCTCGGCGGTACTGGCCAATGTGCTGGAACGCCAGGACAGCGTTGATTTGAATGGAGTGATTCTACTCTCGGCTATTTTGAACTTCGATACCGGATCAGATGGTGCGCACAGCAACCCCGGTGTGAACCTGCCGTATTTCCTGGCCCTTCCAACCTATGCTGCGACAGCGTGGTACCACAAGGTATTGCCGCAGCAGCCGGCCAAACTGCAACCCTTCCTACGCAAAGTCGAGGCGTTTGCCTCCGGCCCATATGCCCAGGCTCTAGCCGCCGGAGCGGCCCTGAGCCCCAGTCATGAGAAGGCGATTGCCGAACAATTGCACGCTTACACGGGCATTTCCACGGCGTACTGGATACGCGCCCGCTTGCGGGTCAGCGGGGCACAGTTTGAACATCAACTGCTATTGCCAGAAGGAGACACGACCGGGCGTCTCGACAGTCGTTTTGTGGGCCCCACCTTTGACCCGCTGGCCGAAGGCTCTGAATACGACCCCCAAAGTACCG
>CAYOLM010000392.1:0-1592 GCA_964404785.1 uncultured Mizugakiibacter sp. | reverse complement strand
CCCGCCGAGGATATCTTCGGCATCGTGCCCCAGGACACCCGCCAGCCCTACGACATCCACGAGATTATTGCCCGTATTGTCGATGGCTCGGAGTTTCACGAATTCAAGGCTCGCTATGGCAAGACCCTGGTCTGTGGCTTCACCCATCTGTGGGGTTATCCCGTGGGCATCATCGCCAACAACGGCATTCTGTTTTCCGAATCTGCACTGAAAGGTACGCATTTCATCGAGTTGTGCAACCAGCGTGGCATCCCGCTGATATTTTTGCAGAACATCACCGGTTTCATGGTCGGAAAAAAGTATGAGAACGCCGGCATCGCCCGCGATGGGGCCAAGATGGTCACGGCCGTGGCCTGCTCCAGCGTACCCAAATTCACGGTCATCATCGGCGGCAGTTTCGGTGCCGGCAACTATGCCATGTGCGGACGTGCCTACGGCGGACGCCTGCTGTGGATGTGGCCGAATGCGCAAATCAGCGTCATGGGTGGCGAACAGGCTGCCAGCGTCTTGGCAACGGTGCGCCGTGATGGCCTTGAAGCACGCGGCGAAGTCTGGAGCGAGGCCGATGAAGCCGCCTTCAAGACTCCGATCCTCGAGCAGTACCAGCGCCAAGGCAACCCCTATTACGCCAGTGCCCGGCTCTGGGACGATGGGGTGATCGACCCCACCGACACCCGTCGGGTACTGGGCATGGCCATCAGCGCCTCACTCAATGCGCCTATTGAGAGCACTCATTACGGCGTATTTCGGATGTAAGCACCGCTCAAAAGAACTCGTATTCAAGCTCGAACCGTAACGTCCGGTCAGCGACCCCCCCGGTGGTGCCAAACAGCAATGCCGCGTTGTAGCGAAAACCCCGGCCGCCACCCAGTGAAGCCCGGCCGAAGAAAGCCGGACCGAGCATCGAAGACTTGTTGTATAGGTTGCCGAAATGACCGATCGAGCCGAAACCCTGCATTCCTGGCTGAAACAAGGCATTGCGGGTATGCCAAATCCACTGCCAGGCATACTTGAACTCGGTGCTGCCCGGCCCGGGCACCACGGAGGGGACCTTCGCGCCCAACACCCGCTTGAACAGCAGATTCACGTTGAACTGGGAACGGCCCCATTCTTTCTGCAACATCGGGCCGATAACGATCTCGCTCTTGCCCTCTTGCCGATCGTGCGCTACTTCCGCAAACAAGCCGATATCCATCCAGTGCTCACCGATCTCGGTCAACTGAAAGACGTTTTCCCACTCGAATTCGCTGATTTCAGAGCCACCCCCAGGAGTGCGCACATAACTAACGGCGAACTCAGAGAACCAGCGCGGCAGCAGGCCATAACCCACGGCCGCCACATACTGCTGGGCGTGGTTAGCCGCAGCATGGGGCCAGTCCAGTACCCCACCGCGAAATTCCAGTTCCCATTCTTTCCAAGTCACCGTCGGCATGTAGAACTTGCTGGCTGGCCCGGCCTCGGCCTGCGGTACTGTCAGCAAGCCCAGAGTGATGATCGATGCCAACAGCACGATACGCAGTGCCAGGCGAGAACGTTCAAGTAACATGAAATAATCCCCTTTAGGAATACTCAAAGCAAAACCTTGCACGGGG
>CAYOLM010000391.1:0-1598 GCA_964404785.1 uncultured Mizugakiibacter sp. | reverse complement strand
TGGTGTCCCGAGCGAACCGCAACGCCTTCGAGATCGAGCAAAGTTGCCAGATCATGGGCATGGGCACCTTCGACCAGAAACGAAATGACTGCAGCCTTGTGTGGAGATTCGCCGATGATGCGCAGGCCCGGCACCTCACGCAAACGGTCCTGGGCGTATGTCAGCAGTTCCTGCTCACGAGCGCTGGTGCGATCCATGCCCAGTTCTGACAGATAGCGGACGGCCTCACCCAGACCGACGAAACCGGCGATGTTCGGAGTGCCTGCCTCAAAACGCTGCGGTGGATCGGCAAAGGTGCTGGATTCGATACGAACCTCTCGAATCATATCGCCACCACCGAAAAACGGTGGCATCGATTCAAGCCATTTACGTCGCGCCCACAATACCCCGGTACCCGTAGGACCGCACATTTTGTGGCCGGTGAAGGCATAGAAATCACAACCAATTGCGGGTACATCCACCGGCATGTGCGGTACCGCCTGGGAGCCATCCACCAGCAGAGGAATGCCGCGGCGGTGACATTCACGAGCTATTTCAGCGACCGGGTTGATGGTACCGAGGACATTGGAAACATGCGTCACCGCAGCGAATTTCACCTCGGACGTCAGCATCTCGATGAACCGCTCCAGGATCAGCTCACCGCGTTGATTAATAGGTGCGGCCACCACCGTAGCCCCGGTACGCTCGCAAGCAAGCTGCCAAGGAACGATATTGGCATGATGCTCCATGGTGGTCACCAGCACCCGGTCACCGGGCTTCAATCTGGGTAGAAGAAAACTGTAGGCAACCAGATTGGTGGCCATGGTCGCACCCGAAGTCAGTACCAATTCCTGATCGGACTGTACATGGATGAACTTTGCCAAGGCGGAACGTGCCCCTTCATACAGATTGGTCGCCTCTTCGCTCAGGGCGTGTACTGCACGAGATACATTGGCATTGCGTTCGCGGAAAAACCGGTCAACAGACTCGATCACACAGTCTGGTTTTTGCGAAGTATTGGCATTATCGAGATAGGCCAAAGGCTTGCCGTATACGGTACGTTCAAGCAGGGGAAATTCCGCCCGCACCCGACTCCAATCCGGGGCTGGCGCAATAGGCTTGTGCATGGGTGAATTCATCCCTTATGGATCTCCAGCAATACCCATTTACGATCACAACGACCCGCCTGAGCCCGAATGGCCAGGAAACACTTGTCCACGGTCATCTCTGCATACTCAGTGGAAGATGTTTGCTCAAACACTCGGCAAGGTACTCTCGCAAACTCTGTGGGGAAATCCCGTCCAGTATCTCACGACAGAATGCAACCATCAGCAATCTGCGTGCTTCAGCCAGCGGCAAGCCACGAGAACGCAGGTAGAACAGCGCCTGCTCATTAATCTGTCCGACGGTTGCACCATGTGCCGCCTGAACCTCGTCAGCATAGATCTCCAGTACCGGCTGGGTATCGATCTCGGCCTGATCAGAGAGCAGTAGGTTCTTATTATGCAAGCTGGCAACAGCGCCATCCGCCCCACGTTCGATAACGATGCCACCATGAAACACCCCATGGCCACGCTGATCGGCGATTCCTCGCCAGGTCGCACTGCTTCGCGTATCAG
>CAYOLM010000390.1:0-1603 GCA_964404785.1 uncultured Mizugakiibacter sp. | reverse complement strand
ACTTCGAGTCGATGAGTTGCCGAATCTGGCTAGTCACGGCAGCAACTTGATTTAAGCTGACGGCGGCATCCATCGCCCTTTCACACGCCTCTTCCACGTCAATATTGGTCACCTCGTACCCCCACCCCTCACTCATCCAGCGCAGGGCGGCTAATGCGCAACCGAGTGCAAATTCCGGCTCTGTATCAAGAAAATCTCTTGCCGCTCTCACTAGCGTTTGTGGATCACAAGGGCTGCGGTTGGCAAATTCCAGCGCCTGATTATAGAGCTTGAGCTCCTTGGCCGTGGCAAACCACTTACCCTCTTCTCCCGGTGTGGTGGCAATCAGGTCGGCCATGATCCGTGACTTATCTTTCTCGGGGTAGCGTTTCGCGACAGCACGAAATAGGGCGATATAGGAATTACCCACCGCAGCGGTCAAGCCATAGCGCCGATAGGCTTCCTCACGTAATCCGGACGAGATCAGAATTTTTTCACAGGCCCGGTCGATCGCGGAGTCCGGCTGGTTTAAGCCCCGCGAGGCCTCGGCATACTGCATAGCCTCCGCCTTCTTGCCCATCGCCAGCAGTGCCTCGACACCATAGCGCCGGTAATGCCACATGGGGTGGCGTTCCAAATCCAAAAGCTCAAGCAGTTCCTGATACCGCCCCGCCACCAGCAGGCAAGACAAGCACGCCGTTGCACCGTGGAAATAGGCTCTGGGACTCGGATCCGACCAACAGGATCGCAAAGTGGAAACCAAATCATCGGCCCATCGCCCGGCGACTTCCACCGAACCACAGATTTCGCCCCATCGGTCGCTGACCGGGCTGAGGTAATCGACACCGTCATCTTCTATCGCCTGCCAGAGCCGGGCCAGCCATTCCCCCTTGATCTTGTCGTCAGCCGGCGCCTCGATGATGATGGGTATCAAAGCATCCAGCGCCTTGCACACGGCCGACCCCAGCGCGCCACTGGAACTGTCCACATGCTCCAGGGCCGGCCAAAGTTTCTCCATCAGGCGAACCGATCCCGCTGCACCAAGTGCCGGGTCCTTCCTGGCAAACTTTTTGATCTCGGAAACGGCTTCGCGAAGGCGCTGACAAGCCAGTCTTGATGCCTTCCAGCTGTAGGCGCCAGTTCGAAAGCGAGAGGTGAAGATCCATTTATGTTTATCAGTAGCAGACATTCATGTTCGGCCAGAAAAGCTTACCTTGGAGAGTACGACACTGCTTGCTGCAGTGCCATTCAGTGTCAACCGTATCGGCTAGATGTTCAAACCCATCTGCTTCTTTAAGTGCCTAACAAAGAGTTCAGGTCAATTTTTTCCGCCAGCGGTTCAAGTGCCTGCCGGATGACCTCGGTTACACCAAAGATCTTTTTGACGATGCCAAGCAACTCGCCGTAGATCGGGCACTGCGAGTTGCCCTGTTGATGGTGCGGGTTGTCATTCCGGGTGGATGCCAGCACTTGTAGATACTTGAGTAAATACCCGCAGCCTCCGGATACCTTCGAGAATTCCACCGGAGGTGAAACCATCTGTCCCAGACTCAGTCAATTCGTACATTAGGTGATTCACCTGCTATGCGAATAGGCAATAATTATCTCAATAACAATCCCTTGC
>CAYOLM010000389.1:0-1635 GCA_964404785.1 uncultured Mizugakiibacter sp. | reverse complement strand
TCTCAAGCTCTTTTGATGGTTTCTCCGCGATAGCTTTACCTGCCTTGGCGCAAGCAAGGTCCAGGTTTTCAAAGGCTGGCGCATTCATTGCGAGGCCTCATTATCCTGACTTACCGA
Source organism: uncultured Mizugakiibacter sp. (assembly GCA_964404785.1). Classification (GTDB taxonomy): domain Bacteria; phylum Pseudomonadota; class Gammaproteobacteria; order Xanthomonadales; family Rhodanobacteraceae; genus Metallibacterium. The sequence continues at coordinate 1,518 of CAYOLM010000389.1, read as the reverse complement.
CTCGGCAGGCTCTTTTGATTGCAACACACGAAGCCGTCCCATGCCACGGGTCCCCATGCCGCCGATACCAAGATTTCCCAGGTAATAATGGGCATCGGCGACAACATCTCTTACCTTCTCTAGAGATTCGACTGCCGCTATACCACATCCATTGATCTTAAAGTGCTTTGGATTCCGGCAGGTCATTTCCCAAACAAGCACTGTGCCGCGCGGCAGGGCCTCATAGGTAAACAGAGCACCGTCCTCGGCCGAGCCGGTAGCCGGATTGATAGCGACCGAAGTCCGTACTTCAAGGTTGGAGTTCACCACATGACTGAACAGTTTGTCTGAAACGAGAAGAGTCTGTTTCTGTATGTACTCTGGAACCTGCAGGTCTTTAAGCGTCTGTATCAAATCATTCCACCTGTCGTAGCTATTCACCGCAAGCAGCAGCCAGCCAAGGTTCAAAGGAGAACTCGATTCGGCTTGACGGTACATGATGTCCTCTGTCACGCCGGAAAGCTCTCGGCCAGCGATTCGCATTGCCCCAGGTGATGTCACCCAGCATGGTCCCTCTCGTGTTGTAACAGGAAAGAGCAACACGTGCATATCGCTGAAACCCGCCAGGCCCGCGAAACCGCTGCCGTTTCCCTTGGCGAAGCCAAATACAGTGCACACCGGGCAATCGGCCTGGCCGCAATGGCCATCCTTGCCGTCGCCCTGTCCCGCGCAATCGGGGTAATATGGCTTGAGCTTGCCATCAATTTGCCGATTTGGGGCCTCATTTTCTTTTTTCATGGCTACGTAGGCCCGCATGACACCCGCCAGGCTCGAACCCGGGATCTTGGGTATCCTTGTCACCGGATCGCGCACGATAGTGTTGTCCACCCTACCCAGCCGGGTTCCACCCGTGCCTGCATGGATGGGGTCAAGCGCCATGCCGGAAAACGCAAATGTTGCAAAGCTCTTTTCATCTGTTGTCATCGGTCACCTCCTGTCTGCGTTCGGCCATCCACAGGCAGGCCGGACACACGCCTTTTCAATACGCTCATATGCCATTCGAGGCTCCAATCCAAAAGCCCGTCGCCTGCAGCCTGCACCAAGGTTTCCAGGCAGGCGCCCCGAACGCCCAGTCGTTCATGAAACATCGCGCGCGAGAGATCAAGCCAGGTATCCTTGCCGCCTTCAAGCCACTTCCCTTCAGGCCCCAGCCAGTCCTCGCGCCGCTCGACAAGCGCCGACCATGCGCTGCGGAGCGCGGTCTGACTTGGTACGGCGTTGTCTATCAGTTTCCAAAGATCGCGCATCCGTTGCCACTGCGTGAGTTGTCTGCAGTTCAAAGGTTCGAACCGCCTGGCCGTGCTGTCCAGAAAGACCGTGGCGATACGCGAAGGATAGACGAGAGCACCATCCTCGCTTCGCAGGTCTTTCGCGCGCCGATAGGTCTGGCCATTGGGATGCTGGAAATCGTGCGGGAACCGGGTTTGTTTATCTTCCACGGTAAGGTATGGATAAAACACGTCATCGCGCCCATCCGGA
>CAYOLM010000388.1:0-1637 GCA_964404785.1 uncultured Mizugakiibacter sp. | reverse complement strand
AAGAACGGCTACTGGTACTGCGGGATGCCTGATCGAAACACGGTAGCGGGCATGGTCGTACCCTCTACGCACAGGATTTGCTGGGGCCATCGCCTCCGGGGATTATTTTTTCTGTATACCCCCCTCGGTCAGTTTCTTCGGATCAAGCAAGGTCTTGAGCTTTTCGCGTGACAAACCCGTGGTCTCCATGGCCACCTCGATAATGGGCCGCTTCTGCTTGTAGGCCTGCTTGGCCGTGGCGGCACCCTTCTCGTAGCCAATCACCGGATTGAGCGCGGTGACCAGAATCGGGTTCTTCGCTAGGGCATCGTCAATATGGGCCCGATTGACCTTGAAGTCGGCGATTGCGGTATCGGCCAGAATACGCGAGGCATTAGCCAGAATCTCGATGGACTGCAGCAGGTTGTAGGCGATCATCGGCAACATCAGGTTGAGCTGGAAATTGCCTGCCTGACCACCCACGGTAATGGCCGCATCGTTACCGATAACCTGGGCACAGACCATGGTCACCGCCTCGGGCACCACCGGATTGATCTTGCCCGGCATAATCGAGGATCCGGGCTGCAGGGCCGGCAGCTCGATTTCCCCCAGCCCCGCCAGTGGCCCGGAATTCATCCAACGCAAATCATTGGCGATTTTCATCAAGGCACATGCCAGGGTCTTCAGTTGGCCGGACAGTGCCACGGCATCATCTTGTGCGGAAATGCCCTCAAAAAAATTATCTGCCGAGATGAATTTTACTTTGCTCATACGGCTCAGCTCGGCCGCAACTCCTGGCCCGAAGGCCGGATCGGCATTGATACCCGTCCCTACCGCACTGCCACCTTGCGGCAACCGGCGCATACCTTCCAGCACATCTTCGATGCGCCGAATCACCGAGCCAACTTGCGCCGACCAGCCGGAGAGTTCCTGGGCAAAAGTCAGTGGCATCGCATCCATCAGATGAGTGCGCCCGGTTTTGACCACCTTCGTCAATCCGCGAGCACGCTTATTGATGGTTTGCTGTAGATGTTTCAGTGCTGGCAGTAGCTGCTCAGTGCATTCGATCGTGGCACTAACATGGATCGCCGTCGGTATCACATCGTTAGAACTCTGCCCCATATTGACGTGGTCATTGGGGTGGATGGGTTTCTTGCTAGTGGCCGAGGCGAGATGGGCGATGACCTCGTTGGCATTCATGTTGGAGCTGGTCGCCGAACCGGTCTGGAAAATATCAATAGGAAACTGCATATCGAACTCACCCTTGGCGACCCGCTCGGCAGCAGTACGGATGACCCGAGCCTGGGTCTTCTGCAGATGCCCCAGCTCGGCATTGGTCTGAGCTGCAGCCGCTTTGATCAAACCCAGCGCCCGAATGAAGGCCCGGGGCATGCGCAAACCGGAGATCGGAAAGTTCTGTACCGCCCGCTGGGTCTGGGCACCATAGAGCGCATCAGCGGGTACTTTGAGTTCGCCCATGCTGTCATGTTCGATGCGGAACTTACTCATATTTGGATCCTATCAGATAGAAAATCGCAGCCTTTAAGTATACCGCTCCGATGTACAATGAATGCTTGCCTGCTTACGGTTTTCACCATGGACCACCCTGCCCTGCTTGCCCTTTCACCTCTTGACGGTCGCTACGCCGGCAAGACCGC
>CAYOLM010000387.1:0-1647 GCA_964404785.1 uncultured Mizugakiibacter sp. | reverse complement strand
AGGTTTTCCGGGTTGCTAAGCAGGCCGTCACCAAGGCCCAGCAGTATGCCTATATTGGTCGTAAGCAGCGTAAGCGCCAGTTCCGGGCGCTGTGGATCGTGCGTATCAACGCGGCGGCCCGGCAGTTCGGATTGTCCTATAGTCGCTTGATCAACGGCCTGTCCAAGGCCGGTATCACCATCGACCGTAAGGTTCTGGCCGATCTCGCCGTACACGACATTAAGGCTTTCGGAGTTATCGCCGAGAAAGCTAAGGCCAGTCTTGCAGCTTGATTGATGCTGCATGCACCGGGTATTCCGGTGTCGAGGTATCGTGTGGGGAGCGAATCAATTCGCTCCCCACACGCATTTATGGAACACGATCGCCATGGGCAAAGAGCACATTCACTTCGATGCCATCGCCACAGACATCCAGCAGGCCTCTAGCCTGGAGATACTCGAGGCCTTGCGCGTTGCGCTATTGGGCAAGAATGGGACACTTACCCTTGCCCTGAAACAGCTTGGTTCCCTAGATGCGGCGCAACGCAAGCCCCGTGGGGCAGAGTTAAACCGGATCAAGGGGCGTTTGCTGGCGCTGCTGGCAGAGAAGAAGGAGCATCTCGGGATCGAGCATCTGCAGCGACGTCTGCTTACGGAGCGGATGGATACCAGCCTGCCGGGACACCCCCTGACGCGAGGCAATATCCATCCGGTCACCCGAACTCTCGACCGGATCTGCAGCATTTTCGAGCGTTTGGGCTACCACCGTGAGGAAGGCCCGGAAATCGAGGACGACTGGCATAATTTCGAAGCCCTCAATTTTCCCCCGCACCATCCGGCGCGAGCCATGCATGACACCTTCTATTTTGGTGATGGGCGGTTACTGCGTACCCATACCTCACCTGTGCAGGTTCGCAGCATGCAGGGTGGCACCCCGCCGTTTCGCATCATTGTTCCGGGTAAGGTCTATCGCAGTGACTCTGATCAGACCCATTCACCCATGTTTCATCAGATTGAAGGTTTGTTGGTGGACGAACAGGCCTGTTTCGCGGATTTGAAAGGAACCTTGGTGGAGTTTATCCGGGCGTTTTTTGAGCGTGATTTCGAGATGCGTTTTCGACCGAGTTATTTTCCGTTTACCGAGCCCTCGGCCGAAGTCGATATCCGTTGGGATGCCGATCATCAATCGACTTGGCTGGAGGTTCTCGGTTGCGGCATGGTGCATCCCAAGGTGCTTGCCAACTGCGGTATTGATCCTGAGCGTTATACCGGTTTCGCGTTTGGTATCGGCGTAGAACGCTTCGCCATGCTGCGCTATGGGGTACGTGATTTGCGCGCCTTCTTTGAGAACGATATGCGGTTTTTGCGTCAATTTGCATGAATCGCGGGGCCGGTACCCGGCTTCGATTGCCGGACGTGGAGGAATCATGAAATTCAGCGAAAACTGGTTGCGCTCACTGGTCGATGTGAAAGTGAGTCGGGAGCAGCTAATCGACAGCTTGACTATGGCGGGTCTTGAAGTGGAAAGTGTGCAAGCGCTGGGCCAGCATTTGCAGAATGTGCGGGTGGGCGAGATTCTCACCTGCGAACCCCATCCAGATGCCAAGCGCCTGCAGATTTGCCAGGTGAATACTGGGGCCGATGAACCGACCACCATCGTCTGTGGTGC
>CAYOLM010000386.1:0-1647 GCA_964404785.1 uncultured Mizugakiibacter sp. | reverse complement strand
ACTGTATCGGGGTAGTTATGGAGCAACGACTGCTTGACCCGTAACATATCCAACACCGGAATGCCTTCAGTAATTGCGACAATGACCCGCACTCCGGCAGCTGCTGCTTCGAGAATCGCATCGGCGGCAAACGGGGGTGGCACGAAGATCATGCTGGCACTGGCAGCCGTGGCATCAATCGCGTCCTGTACCGTATTAAAAACCGGTAGACCGAGATGTTCGTTACCACCTTTGCCCGGGGTGACGCCACCGACCAGTTGGGTACCATAGTTCAGCGCCTGCTGCGAATGAAAGGTGCCCTGCTGCCCGGTGAAGCCCTGGCAGATCACCTTGGTGTTCTTGTTGATGAGAACGCTCATGTTTGAATCCTTGGTTTCAGTTCTGAAGATGACCTACCGGAACCCAAGCCAGGGCAGGCGTCGAAGATGACGACCATACACAGCCCGGTTCGGGTGCCGACAACACTCAGGCCTTGATAGCGGCCACCACCTTTTTGGCGGCGTCATTGAGATCTTCGGCGGAGATAATGGCCAGACCGGAATGGGTCAGCAATTCCCTACCCTTTTTGACATTCGTTCCTTGCAGACGCACCACCACGGGAATTGTCATACCCACTTCCTTGACTGCAGCAATAATGCCTTCGGCAATCAGATCGCAGCGGACAATACCACCGAAAATATTGACCAGGATGGCCTCGACCTTGTCTGAAGACAGAATCAGCTTGAAAGCCTCGGTAACCCGATCCTTGGTGGCGCCGCCGCCCACGTCGAGAAAATTAGCGGGCTCGCCTCCCGCCAGCTTGATCACATCCATGGTGGCCATGGCCAAGCCCGCACCATTCACCATGCAGCCGATACTGCCGTCCATGGTGACATAGCTGAGATCGTGTTGGCGCGCCGTAGCCTCCGCTGCATCTTCCTGGCTAGGATCACGCATCGCGGCCAGATCCTTGTGACGAAACTCGGCGTTATCATCCGAGTTGACCTTGCCATCCAGTGCCGCCAGGTTGCCATCCTCAAGAATAGCCAGCGGATTGAGCTCAATCAGCGAAAGATCCTTGTCGTTGAATAAGCGGTACAAGCCCAACATGATCTGAGTCAACTGACGAACCTGCTGCGCAGTGAGATCCATGGCAAAACCAAGCTTTCTGCACTGGTAGGGCTGCAAGCCCGCAATGAAATCCACGGCTAAGGTGTGAATGTCCTCCGGGGTATCCCGGGCAACCTGCTCGATATCGATTCCGCCGTGCTTGGAAGCAATGAAGGCAATGGCGCGGGTATCGCGATCTACCAGAATCGACAAATAAAGTTCCTTGGCAATATCGGTGGCATCCGTGACCAACACTTTGTGTACCGGTAACGCCCGTCCACCGGATTGATAGGTGGCCATATTTGTTCCAAGCATCCCGGTAGCCGCCGACTTCACGGCATCCAGATCGCGGCAAAACTTTACGCCGCCAGCCTTACCGCGACCACCAGCATGGATCTGTGCCTTGACCATCCACTGGGCGCCACCTAACTGTTTGGCTACGGCAACGGCTGCATCAGCAGATTCGGCAACATCGCCGGGTGGTACGGGAATACCATATTGAGAAAACAATTCTTTGGCCTGATACTCATGAAAGTTCATGCACGACCTCGGGGGTTA
>CAYOLM010000385.1:0-1663 GCA_964404785.1 uncultured Mizugakiibacter sp. | reverse complement strand
GTGATCCAGGATACCCCCGGTTCCTGCCCCAAATGCGGTATGAGCTTGGTACAAGCCGATGCATCGAGCGGCGAACAGCATCAGGGCCATGAACACACGAACCATGATGAGATGGCCTTTATGTCTATGGTCGAGGTCACCAAGGATCTGCCACGTAGCCTGGATGGTCTGCCGATGGACTGGATTGAGGTGCCCTTTGGCCCAGTATTTCCGGGTCTGCCCGGTGGTCTGCTGCTAAACCTGACACTCGACGGTGATACCGTTACCAAAGTCCAGGCCGAGTCGCTGGTGGGTGGGGCAAATCTCATAGCGGCTCCCGGAATGGCGGCAAACCACTTCGTTGAGCACCTCGCAACAATGGATCCTCTCGCCCCCATGGCCTACCGTCTACTGGCCTGTCGTGGTCTGGAAGAAGCCGGTGGCCACCATCCTGATGAGGCCATACTGCGCGGGCGTGTTGCGGCACTGGAGCAGGAGCGTATCGCCAGTCACCTGGGCTGGTTAGCACAGTTAGGGCGGCAAACCGGTTTGACGTGGCTCGAACGCCACGCGGTTCGCCTACAGCGGACTTGTTTACAGACTGATTTTTTGCAAATACCGCACCTACAATCGACCCTACGGGCTTTCACAAAACGGCTTATGCAAACCCCATTGCTGCGCGCCCGCTTGGCCGGTATCGGTACCATTACTGCAGACTCCAACTTGCGAGGCCCGGTAGCGCGGGCTGCCGGCTTGGCGAGTGATGCACGCAGCAGCGATGCGACCTATCAGGCCTTGTCCTTCAGAAGGATGCAGCGTACCGATGGGGATGCTTTTGACCGTCTGCGCGTCCGCCTGGATGAGATCCTGCACAGTATCGAGCTTATTCAGTCGGCAGGCATTCTGAAGGTGCCCGTACCGTGCGCTGTGGGTACGGCGTCCGGTGAGGGCCAGGTCAGCGTTGAAACATCCCGCGGGGAAGCCCGTCTGCACCTGGTTCTGGACAGCGGCCAGGTATCGCATGCGCATCTGGATACCCCGTCCAAGCACCATGTGAACTTGTTACCGGAGCTACTGCTACAACAGGAACTGGGAGATGCCCTGACCACGGTCTGTTCCCTGGATCTGTCGCCCTGGGAGTTCGCGGCATGATCACCCTGCTGGTCGTTGCAGCACTTTTGCTGGGAGCCTACTGGGTCGCGGTACTGGAGGCCTGGCTGGCCAGTGGTCGGTTTCGACTGGCGGCGCCGCTATGGTCCACCGTGGCCTTACTGGGCCGGGAGTCCATCGTGCCACGTACCCCGGATCGACTGTTCTTTGAAACCGCCCCGATCCTGCTACTTGTCGCCGCAGTGCTGGCTGCCGCGGTGCTGCCACTTTCCCCCTCCCTGATCATTGCCAATATGGCAACCGGCGCCTTGTTTATCAACGCCGCGCTGGCCTATGTACTGGTTGCCCTGCTGATGGCCGGCTGGGGGCCTGACGGAGCCTACGCGCTGATTGGCGGCTGGCGCTTTCTGGGACAGGTTATCGCTTATTCCATGCTCGTGGTCATGCCTATCACGGCGGTGGCCATGCGTGCCGAATCCCTGCTAACCACCGATATTGTCCTCTCACAGAGCGGGGTGTGGAATATCGTCTATCAGCCACTGGGTTTCGTGCTGTTTTTTGTCGCCAGCCTGGC
>CAYOLM010000384.1:0-1666 GCA_964404785.1 uncultured Mizugakiibacter sp. | reverse complement strand
AAGACTTGCCCCAAATCATACCGTTGTCAATGTGCCATGAGTTACCCATTACCGCTGCGGTTATCAAGCCAACACAGCACATTGAACCCCCGCATCTCAGGCAACCATGGAGCCCACGCCCCGGCTGCTGATGTCGCTGATCCGAGTACCCATTCAGCTGCCGGCGATGGTCATCCGCTCGATTAGCCACGAGCCAGTCATCAGACCACTGCGACGATCCTGATCCGTGCCGACTGCCAACAGCCCGGCATACATATCCTGGAGCCGTGAGGCAATGGTGATCGCCTCGACCGGATAGGCAAGCACCCCATCTTCCACCCAGAAACCCGCCGCTCCACGTGAATAGTCACCGGTCACCACAGACACCCCCTGGCCCATCAAGTCAGTTACTACCAGACCCGTCCCCAGGGCCTGCAGCATGCCCTCGAAATCCAGATTGCCCGGTTCGATGGCTAAATTGCGCACTCCTCCCGCGTTACCGGTCGATTGCAGTTCCAGCTTGCGAGCCGAGTAACTGCCCAGTACGTAGCGTTGCAGAGTCCCCTTTGCCACCAAAGGGTTCTCGGTCGTACTCACTCCCTCGGCGTCAAAGCTGGCCGAGGATGGTCCCCTGCGTAGCAACGGGTGTTCGATGATATTCACAAAATCTGCAAACAGTGGCTTACCCAGGGAATCCAGCAGAAAACTCGCCCGCCGGTACAGGGCCCCACCACTGACGGCCGCAACCAAATGTCCAAGCAGCGAGCGTGCCGCTTCGGGGGTGAACAGCACCGGGCAAGTGCGGGTACTCAGTGAGCGGGCCCCCAGTCGGGCTAGGGTTCGTTCTGCCGCCTTGCGGCCGATAACCTCCACGGCCAGCAAATTCTGCTGATCATGGGCACTATCCCACCAGTAATCACGCTGCATACCATCGCCTTCACCGCCAATCAGGGTGCAAGACAGGCTGTGATCGGTTGATCGTTCCCGGCCCAGAAAACCGTGCGAGTTCGCATACACTCCATATCCCGCACCACTACTGATCGTGGCACCCTCGGAATTGCGGATACCCGGAACGCTACGCCCGGCCTCTTCCATGCATTGCGCCTCAGCGATGAGCGACTCAATCGGAGCCTCCCAGGGGTGCCAAAGATCCAGGTCGGGAAATACCGTAGCCATTCGTTCTGCATCGGCAAGACCGGCAGCTGGATCAACTTCGGTGTACCGGGCAATGGCACAAGCATGCTCCAGAGTCACATCAAGGGACTCGGGCTTCAGATCAGCGGTGCTCGCCGAACCTTTGCGTTGACCGAAGTACACGGTTAAGGCGAACCCCCGATCGCGTGCATGCTCGACTGTTTCCACCTCGCCGAGGCGTACGGTCACGTTCACCCCATGCTGCAAGCTTGCAGCCACTTCGGCAGCACTGGCCCCCGCCTGGTGAGCTCGGCGGATAAGGTCTTCGGCAAGTTCGGCCAAGCGATCCAGTTCATTGCTGGAAGAAATTTCAGGAGGCGATGTAGGAGTCACGGTTTTCTCACAGATGACGGATGTGTGGTGGCGCGGTATTCTGCGCGCCCAGGAACGCGTAGTGTGCCACGCCATTGTCTATCGATCACCACAATCAGGATTTTCTCACGCCCAGCCGCAGTCAGCAGAAACGCGAGGCTGGAGAAATTTTTTCTATGGC
>CAYOLM010000383.1:0-1669 GCA_964404785.1 uncultured Mizugakiibacter sp. | reverse complement strand
ATTCAATGATGAGGTGCCCGGGCCAGGGCCCAGACCTCAACCCGCTGCACACCGGCACGCTTGAGTAAGCGGGCACACTCGGCCAGGGTCGACCCGGTGGTCATTACATCGTCGACGATGGCCACATGCTCCGGTAGATCCAGACCTGGCTGCAGACGAAATGCCCCGCGTACATTGGCACGCCTGGCCTTGCCATCCAATTTACTTTGCGGCGGCGTAGCGCGCATCCGCCGTAGCCCCCGTGGCACCAATTCGATGCCCAATGCCCGGCTCAACGGACGGGCCAGTTCCAAAGCCTGGTTGTAGCCGCGGCGGCGTAAACGCGAGCGATGCAGCGGTACCGGCAACAATCGTTGTGGCAGATCAAGCGGACGCGGCTCACGCAGCCAGGCTTCGGCCAAGACCCGGCCAGCAGCCAGGTCACCATGAAACTTGAAGCGGGTCACCAATCTATCCAGCGGCCAGGCATAGCGAAATGGGGCCCAAGCCCGGTCCCAGGGCGGGGCCTGGCGCAAACATTCACCGCACAATGTTACCGGTTCGGCCAAGGGGATAGCACAATGTGCACAATACGAGTCGTTACGCGGCCATTCCCGAGCACAATCGGCACACAGATCGCCAAGCCGACCCGGGGCCTGACACAATACACAGCGCGGCGGCAACAGCACCCGCTCCAGGCGCTGCCAGCCGTCAACCAAAACGGTGCGTATGCGGTTGACAGGCATACTTCCCCCTTCCAGACTTTGCGCCACTGTACTGCGGAAGTTCTCCATGACCACCCTGCGCCACGATTGGACACGCGAGGAAGTGCTCGCCCTGTTCGCCCTGCCGTTCAACGATCTGTTGTTTCGTGCCCATAGCCTGCACCGCCAACACCACGATCCCAATGCTGTGCAGATCTCCACCCTGCTCTCCATCAAGACCGGTGGTTGTCCAGAGGATTGTGGCTACTGCCCGCAGGCGGCCCGCTACGACACCGGGGTCGAGGCTGAAAAACTAATGAGTGTCGAGGCTGTGCGAGAACGTGCACAGGCCGCGAAGGATGCCGGCGCCAGTCGTTTCTGCATGGGTGCGGCCTGGCGCGAACTCAAGGATCGCGATGTCGACAAGGTGGCCACACTGGTTCGCGAGGTCAAGGCGCTGGGTCTGGAAACCTGTGTCACGCTGGGCATGCTGCAAGGTGAACAAGCACGGCAGCTGAAACAAGCCGGGCTGGATTTCTACAACCACAACCTGGATACGGCACCGGAGTACTACAGCGAAATCATCCACACCCGCAGCTACCAGGATCGCCTCGACACGCTCGAACAGGTGCGTGATGCCGGGTTACGGACCTGTTGCGGGGGTATCGTCGGTATGGGTGAAGCCCGCGAACAACGTGCGGGACTGTTGCAGACTTTGGCGAATCTTCCCCAGCACCCCGAGTCGGTGCCAATCAATCATTTGGTACAGGTCGAAGGTACCCCACTGCATGGCACCGAGGCCCTGGACCCGTTCGAGTTCATCCGCACCATCGCCGTAGCCCGTCTGCTGATGCCAGCCTCGGTGGTACGGCTGTCAGCCGGTCGCGAATCGATGCATGACGAAATGCAGGCTCTGGCCTTTTTCGCCGGTGCCAATTCCATTTTCTATGGTGAGAAACTGCTGACCACCGGCAACCCGGATGTGG
>CAYOLM010000382.1:0-1671 GCA_964404785.1 uncultured Mizugakiibacter sp. | reverse complement strand
CAAGTGAGCCCGGATACCCTGATTCCCCGCCCCGATACCGAGCGTCTGGTGGAGTTGGCACTCCAGTTTATGCCGCCGGAGTGTCCGCTGCAGGTGGCGGATCTGGGTACCGGTAGTGGTGCTATTGCACTGGCCCTGGCCCATGAGCGACCACAGGCCCACATTCTGGCGGTAGATCGTAGTCTGCCAGCGTTGCGGATCGCCCAGGCTAATGCGCGACACCTGGGTTTGCAGCAGGTCGGCTTTGTGCAGTCTGATTGGGGTGAGGCTTTGGGCATGGCTAGCTACGATCTGATCGTCTCCAATCCTCCTTACTTGCGGGTTGGAGATCCACACTTGCAACAGGGTGATTTACGCCACGAGCCATCGGTGGCGTTATTGGCGGGCCCCGACGGGCTTGATGCCATTCGCCAGATCATCGCCACGGTACCGGCTTGTCTGCGTACTGGAGGGTGGCTGCTGTTGGAACACGGTTTTGAACAGGGTGCAGCGGTGCGGCAATTGCTGCACGATGGGGGCTTGAGCGAAGTCACTACCGAGTTGGATATCGAGCGGCGGGAACGGGTTAGCATGGGACGCGTACCGGAAAAGTGACCCACCGGCTAAAATGGCAGACTTGCCGCAGTACGGATGCGGCGCTGCTGATCCACACATGATGGCTCCCGACGATAAGATTCTTGCCCGCTACCGGGTTCTTTCTATGGCCAGCGAGATCGATGCTCTGGCCCAGTCCATGGCTTATGAACAAACCGTTGAGGTGCCTGCGGCTTTGATCCGTGACGCAGGCGTACGCAGCCGGGTGGTGGGAACGGTTCGATCCATAGAGGCTGAAGGGGGCCGGCAAGATAGCTTCTGCGTCGAAATCGGCTACACCGCCGAGCTGGCTTCGAGCCAACTTGGCCAATTGTTCAACCTTCTCTATGGCAACATCTCGATGTACCCCGGGGTACGCTTGCTGGATATAGAGCTGCCTGAGTCGGTAACCGGATGTTTTCACGGGCCGCGATTCGGTGTGCAGGGGCTGCGGAGGCTGATCGGGATTTACGATCGACCTCTGCTGGCGACGGCAATCAAGCCGCGTGGGATGCCGATCGAGACTCTGGCTCAACTGGCCGGTGAATTTGCCCGTGGTGGCGGTGATCTGGTTAAGGATGACCAGAATCTGGTGGATGCCGACTGGGATGCCTTTCGCCGCCGCATCGATGCCTGTGCCGAGGCAGTTGAGCAAGCCAATCGGCAAACTGGGCGACAGTGTTTGTACCTGCCACATCTAGCTGGGGCGGATGCAGAGCTCGACCAGCGGGCCCGTTATATTCATGAGCAAGGCCTGCCCGGCGCGCTGGTTTGCCCTCTGGTGATGGGTCTGGATCGGTCCCGCACCTTGCTGGATCGCTACGGTTTGCTCAGCATGGCCCATCCCGCCCTGAGTGGTGCTTATACCCACGGGGAAGAACACGGCATTGCGCACGCCGTACTCCTGGGCACCTTGTTTCGCTTGAGTGGAGCGGATATCTCGGTGTTCCCGGCCACGGGTGGGCGTTTCGGTCCCCCTGCAGCAGCTTGTCGTGCGCTTGCAAAAGCCCTTGTTGAGCCCCTGGGCAATCTGCATTCGGCCATGCCGGCACCTGCTGGTGGCATGTCTTTCAAACTCATTCCGGATCTGATCGAGAC
>CAYOLM010000381.1:0-1681 GCA_964404785.1 uncultured Mizugakiibacter sp. | reverse complement strand
CGCAACAGCAGCAATACGCCCCATGGATTTTGCGTTACGGCTACGCTGATAATGAAGCCGTAAGTGGCAAGTGCACTGCCATAGGCAATGGCCCTTTGTCGTGGAGAACGGGCCGGGCGCAGCGCAAATATCCCCAAGCCAATGTATACGATCAATAGCAGCAGCTTGACCGTCAGCCAGGCATTCAGCAGTGGGTATTGGTGAATGATGAAGGCCAGGCTCAGTCCCGCGATCAGCAGCACGCTATCGTTGAAATACGAGAAATAGCGCAGGCTCCAGTGTCTCGTAATGCCATCTAGGCCGGCTAATCCAAGTCCTCCACGTACTGCAAACAAACTGCCGGAAAGAGCCACGGTAGTAATGTGCAAAGCGAGAATCTGTGGGAAAAAGGTAAGCAGTGACATAGGGGCTTAATCGTTTGTCAGGGCTATCAGCCGGGCTGGCCATCGCGACGTGGGGTGAGGTAGATCCAGGCCGAGCGCAGTGCCCAGGGCAGAAAGGCTATGATCCAGGCCGCTGCAGTCAGCGTATAGGCCAGGTTACTGCCGCCAACCAGGGAGTCCAGGACGCGGGTGATTGCGACCACCTGGATAGCAAGAAAGGTAAACCATGGGATTGGCCCCATGGCTAAAGGTCGGCCGGAATGGCCATGAGTAACCCGGGTGACCATGCTGACCATGGTTGAGCTGAAGAAGCCTACGGTGAGCGCATGCAGGGCGGCCATTTGTAGGGCTACAGCATGGTTTGCGGAGACCCATCCGGCCAGGGCGTAAAGTATGAATGCGCCGGGTAACCAGAGATAGGCCAGATACAAGACACTTAGCAAACCACGCCGCCCGTGCCAGAAGACTTTCCATGGCTGCCAGATGATCCAGTGGCCAAGAAAAAATATCGCCAGTAGTGTATTTACCAGCACGTTCAATAGGGGCTGCTGCCAGACATCCAGTGCCAGGTGCCCCAGTAGTAGCAACCACAGGATCGGTAGTGAAAACCGAACCCGCCGCACTATGTAACCGGGAACCACGCTGCCCGAAAAGAACGGCAACATGCGGTGTAGAACGGTAAAGAAAACCGGTAATAGAAAAGCAAAGGTACCCAGGCGGATGGCCGGTACCGCAAGTGTTGCCGGTGCCCCAGCAAGAAAGGCGAAAAATAGTGCCAGACCGCCCGCCCCGGCAGTCAGTGCTAGCAGAATCGACGCTGCCCAAGGGTCGACAGTGGAGGCTTTTAGAAAGACCCGAAGCAGTTGCCCGATACCCGTTATCCAGCCCACCAACATGGCGCCGAAGCCGATCAGTAGCCATAGGTGGCCGAGCATGGTGCCGGCCAGAGCGAGAACCATGCCACCAAAGACCAGTCCAAAGACCGGCACGTAAGCACGGCGAGTCAGCGCTGCTTGTCCGGTCCAGCGGGGGAAAACAGTCAGCAGAAAGCCAAAAATGAATGGCCCGAGCATACCGTATTGCGCCAGCATGCCATGCAACCAGATACCGGGTACCGTCGGGACGGGGAACCCGCTCCACGCAAAGGTAACGGCGCCGAGCTCAAGCATCCACCAGCCCATGATGCCCAGCAAGGCGACCACTCCGGTGAAAAACATCAGTCGATGCGGGGCGGATGCCAGTACGCGAGCCAAGCTTGGAGGAGCGCTACTGGGTGACGGTTTTGAGGGACTACGGAA
>CAYOLM010000380.1:0-1688 GCA_964404785.1 uncultured Mizugakiibacter sp. | reverse complement strand
AGATCAGTGAGTCGGGTACGGACATCCTGTAGATGGTGTTCGGCAAGGGTGGCGGCTTCACGGCAGTTTGTTCCGTCCTCGAGACGTAGCATCTGGGTAATTTCGGTGAGCGAAAAACCAAGCCTCTGAGCCGACCGAATGAAGTGCAGGCGGGCCAGATGATCTTGCGTGTAGCGGCGCACACTGCCCAGCGGTTTTGCAGGCTGGGTGATAAGGCCCCGGCGCTGATAATAGCGAACGGTTTCTACGTTCACTCCTGCTACACGGGCCAATACGCCGATGGTCACCCCTGCT
Source organism: uncultured Mizugakiibacter sp. (assembly GCA_964404785.1). Classification (GTDB taxonomy): domain Bacteria; phylum Pseudomonadota; class Gammaproteobacteria; order Xanthomonadales; family Rhodanobacteraceae; genus Metallibacterium. The sequence goes on along the minus strand of CAYOLM010000380.1, from coordinate 1,394 downwards.
GCGAGGCTAGCAGGGGTCTCCGGGCGGTGATAACGGGCTTGACCCATAGTTTGACTCCGTACTTTGGTACGGGATTAGTCTAACGCGAGTTCGGCCAAGAGAACGTTCCATGTGGGCTACGGTTTGATGAGAACTGTAATGAGTCACAGTACGCCAGCCCCCGCTAGGGTGGCGATATTTTACCGGACAACCCGCCATCGGGTTGGCCTTCACAGCTGGTAACGGGAGCCAAGTCATGAGTTTAAAAGTAGGTTTCATTACTCGTATGGGGGATAAGACTGGGGCCCTTGGAAGCCTGATATCGGGTTTCGGATGCGCCGTATGCTTTCCTGCACTTGCCAGCATCGGTGCGGCGCTGGGTATGGGTTTTCTGGCGCAATGGGAAGGGCTGTTTGTACATGTACTTCTGCCCCTGTTTGCAGCGCTGGCACTATTGGCCAATCTGCTGGGGTGGTTCGGTCATCGGCAATGGCTACGTACGCTGCTCGGTGTCGCCGGGCCCCTGCTGGTGCTGATTACCCGCTACCTGCTGTGGTCCTATTCATGGCGCAATACTGCCATATACATTGGCTTGGCCATGATGCTTATTTTTGCAGTTTGGGATCTGTTTGCTCCGGGACACCGGCGCTGCACCACGGAGGCCGTAGCGGGCTGAGGAGGTCGGTTTACTCCAACCCCCGTTCGCCCAATTCCGGCTGACCCGGTGCCGCCGGGTGTTGTTGGCATGCGCTGCGCTGATTTCCCTTCTTCAAGAGTATTGCAACCATGAATACGCTGAAAATTACCGGTATGACTTGTGATAGTTGTGCCTTGCATGTGCAACAGGCACTGCAACAGGTGCCGGGGGTGCAGCAGGCTGAGGTGTCCTTTGCCGAGGGCCAGGCCCGCTATGAGGCGGCGCCCTCAGTGACGCTGGCGATGCTGGTAGCGGCGGTGCGCGAGGCGGGCTATGACGTGGTTGAAGACGAGGTCTCGCCCACTTCCAGGAACGGTAGTGGTGCAGCACTGCATGTCGCAGTGATTGGTACCGGTGGAGCGGCCATGGCCGCAGCCTTGCGGGCGGCCGAGCGGGGGGCGACGGTGACCGTGATCGAACGAGGGACGGTCGGTGGCACCTGTGTAAATATCGGCTGTGTACCATCCAAGGTGATGATCCAGGCGGCGCATGTGGCCCACCTTCGGGCTCACAGCCCCTTCGATGGCGGTATCACTGCAGCGCCGCCCGTTATCGACCGCCGGCACCTGCTTAGCCAGCAGCAGAATCTGGTCGATAGCCTGCGGCATGCCAAGTACGAAAACATCCTGCAGAGCCATACAGATATCGAGCTGGTCCATGGCGAGGCCCGTTTCCAGGATGGACATACGCTGAACATTGCGCTGGCCGAGGGAGGTGA
>CAYOLM010000379.1:0-1693 GCA_964404785.1 uncultured Mizugakiibacter sp. | reverse complement strand
GGCCATCACTGTGGCGTTTGTTTTGGGTCGCGAGAGTGTACCATTACAGGGTTTGTACCAAAATTATCAAACAGCCTTGTCCAGCCATTCTCCAGCATCGTTACCTATGACCGAACCAGCCTTGTTGCGGGTTGCCTATGCGGATTCGAACCAGCCGTTACCCACTGAGCTACTGGCCGGATTCAGCTTCGCCGACCCCCTAGCACCGCCGGACTGCTTGTCACTGCCCTTACCTACCCTGAATCACCCTGAAAAACGTGAATACTGGTATGTGGATGAGCCCATCCATCGCGGGATTGAGGCCGGTGTACATTTTGCCGAAGGTGGGGGTTGGCTATTCGCCTGGCTTGAAATCAGCGATCACGGCACTACGGCTATCGAGGCTGCTGCAACTGCCGCCTATCGTCGCATGGCCGAATTTCAGCAACAGCACCGCGCACAGCATGTACTGCGTATCTGGAATTACTTGCGCGACATCAATCAGGGTACGGGGAATCAGGAACGGTATCGTCTGTTCTGCAACGGACGCGCGGCAGGAATGGGCAATATCTTTGGTAATGCGGGCTACCCAGCCGCGACCGCTATCGGCCACCGGGATCCCCGACGCGGACTGATCGTGTACTGGCTGGCAGCAGTTCAGAATGGGCAACGGGTCGAAAATCCACGGCAAGTTTCAGCTTGGTGTTATCCGCATAATTATGGACCTACCCCACCCGGATTCGCCCGGGCACTGCGTTTGCCGAATGCCCTTGGCCTGGCCATTTCCGGTACCGCAGCCGTGGTTGGCCATGCTTCGACTCATCCGAGCAATCTGGCAGCGCAGTTACATGAAACCTTTACCAATCTCGACCATCTGCATGAAGCCGCTGGCTACACTGAAAGCCTCCCTGCCGGCAGTCTGATCAGGGCCTACGTGCGCCACCCCGAGGATGCCAGTGCCGTGGCTGAGGCTATCTGTCGGCGTTATGGCCCAACATTACCCAGCCTAGTCTTGCAAGCCGACATCTGCCGCCGCGAACTATTGGTTGAAATTGACGGTTGGCACCTGCGCTAACGCCTAGAATCCTGTTGGACTTGAAGGGTCGTAGCGAGGCAGATAAAAAATCAAGGCCAGTTTGTTGATCTTTTGAAGCGAATAGTGGATCTATTTAACGATAAAGAGCGAGAAAATAGCCTGATTCCCCACTGCCTAAGTAGATTCTTCCCAAGTCCGACAGGCTACTAACCAGGTTTTTAATCAATCATCCGGGTCACCGTCGGTCTTGCCGTATCCTTCATGCTTGGCAGGCAGCGTGACCTGGCGAGCACGAGCCAGGGTCAATTGATCAGCGGGTGCATCTTTGGTAATGACGGAACCGGCCCCTACCGTGGCCCGGGCACCAATATGCACCGGCGCTACCAACGCACTGTTGGAGCCGATGAACGCGCCTTCGTCGATCTTCGTGCGATGCTTGCTATGGCCGTCGTAGTTGCAGGTAATCGTGCCGGCCCCAATATTGACGTGCCGGCCAATATCCGCATCGCCCAGGTAGCTGAGGTGACCCGCCTTGGTGTAGGTATCGAGCCGGGTATTTTTCACTTCGACAAAATTACCTACTGCTACACCTTCAGCTAATTCACTACCTGGTCGCAAGCGGGCAAATGGGCCGATCCGGCACGCTGCATCGGTGACCACCCCTTGCAGTTCACAGTG
>CAYOLM010000378.1:0-1695 GCA_964404785.1 uncultured Mizugakiibacter sp. | reverse complement strand
GTGCGTCCAATCTGAACCGGCATGTGGTGATGGCTCAAGCCAGCCGCTTTGCTCTAGGCTTTGCCTTGCTGTGGGTGGTGTCACACATTTCTCCGACTCGTTTGAAGTCGTGGACCCCATGGTTGTATGCAGCCAGTACCATGCTGGTGGTGCTGGTGCTGATCCTGGGTGAGGGCCGTGGGGCCTCGCGGTGGCTGAATTTGGGTATTATCCGTTTCCAGCCTTCTGAGCTGCTCAAACTGACCACTCCGATGATGTTGGCCTGGTTTCTGGCCGCCAGACCACTGCCACCAAGCTGGCGCGACCTGGGCCTGGCCGGTGTGCTTATCGTGCTGCCAGTTGCGCTGATTGCCAAGCAGCCGGATCTGGGTACAGCGGTGCTGGTGGCGGCGTCCGGGGCCTTGGTGATCTTTCTCTCTGGAGTGTCCTGGAAACGTATTGGCCTATTGCTACTGATACTGATGGTGGCGGCTCCGGTAGCCTGGCATTCCATGCACGCCTACCAGCGCCAACGCGTGCAGACCATGCTGAATCCCGAGTCCGACCCACTAGGTAGCGGCTGGCATATCATTCAATCGGAAATTGCGGTGGGCTCCGGTGGGGTGTTGGGTAAGGGCTTTCTCAAGGGTACGCAATCGCAACTGGAGTTTCTCCCCGAGCACACCACCGATTTCATTTTTGCAGTGGTCGGTGAGGAGTTTGGTCTGCTGGGTGTGCTAACACTACTGGCACTGTATGGCTTCATCATCGGGCGCAGCTTGTGGATAGCAGTACATGGTCACGATACCTACGCCCGATTATTGGGTGGGGCTTTGGCAATGAGTTTCTTTATCTATGTACTGGTCAATGGAGGCATGATTTCGGGGTTGTTGCCGGTAGTTGGCGTACCCTTGCCACTGGTGAGTTATGGGGGCACCTCGGCGGTCACGCTACTTATCGGCTTTGGCATCCTTATGTCAATTCATGCGCATCGCAAGTTGATGCCAAGCTGATGCGGGGGAATAGCGTGCTACGCTGCGCGCGAATCATTTCGCTGCATGGCGAATACATGTCCCGATTACTTCTGAGCTTGGTACTCCTGATCGGCTTCGGTTTTGGCATGGCAATAGTCCGCCAGGCTCATGCGGCGTCATTGGTTCAAGATGCGGCATGGTCATCCGGCAAGCTGCTGGAGAGTGTCCCCGCACATGCTCCGTCTGCTGCTGAAACAAACTTTCTTGATACCTTCATGATTACCCATCCGCACCAGAATCGGGCACGGATCACCGCTCTGTTGAGGCAGGCACAGGTACAAGATGCGGTTCTGCAGGCCATCAGTCGGCCCGCTGAGCATACCAAGACCTGGGCGGAATATCGGCCTATCTTTCTGGGCTCGCGACGCATCGCTCAGGGGGCGACGTTCATGCGTGCTCATTGGGCGTTGCTGCAAAACATTGCCACTAAGTATGGGGTTGCACCGCGTTACATCGTGGCCATACTCGGCGTTGAAAGCCGTTATGGACGGGTTACCGGTAAGTACCGGGTATTGGATGCATTGAGTACTCTGGCTTTCCATTATCCGCCGCGGGCCCGTTTTTTCCGTACCCAGTTGGCAGCACTACTGGCACTGCCGCCGCAACAGTTGCCGGCTCCACTACAAGATCTACACGGTTCCTATGCCGGGGCGATGGGCTGGAGCCAGTTTATGCCATCGAG
>CAYOLM010000377.1:0-1696 GCA_964404785.1 uncultured Mizugakiibacter sp. | reverse complement strand
AGGATAAGCCGCTACAGGCCACCATTTGGGCACAGATGTACGCCTACTACGGCCGTGTCGCAGATCACCAGATCGGTGGTTATGCTGCCGAGTTGCTGGCTCGTTGTTTTCAGGTATTGCCCGAGGGCTCCATGTCCAAGGTACGCAATGGTGTGCGTAATCTTCAGGCTCTGTATGGCAAGACCATACGCACTGGTGCGAAGGTGTACAGGGGTTTGAAAGGATCCCAAGGTAGGCACCTGCGGACAGCAACTGAAGACCTGAAAATGGGTATCCCCTTCACTTACACCGAGTCGACGGTTGCCGGGATTGCGCTGTATATCGTGGCCTTTGGGCCAGATGGACGGGTCCAGAAAACGTGGCAGATCAATGCCATGCCACGCTGGCAGCTAGGGCGGCAATTACGACATAATGTGCGCAGCCTTGTGGCCGTGGGTGGGGAAGCCAATGTCGACGGTCTTCGCTATACCACCGTTCCGGTAGTTTTCAATGATGGTCGATATGTGGCCAAGGGGCCGGTCTCCAAACCATCCCACTGACCGACCCGGTATTCAGTGGGTTGCGGTGGGCATTCGCCAAGGAGCGGTTTGCTAGGAGCTTGTCGGACTTGAGATCAATCTACTGCGGCGGCCTCAAATCGGCCCATTTTTCCGGCCTTTATCGTTCAATAGAACCACTATTCGCCTCAAAAGCCCGAAAAACTGCCCTCGATTTTCCACTCGCCTCGTCACGATCACCCAAGTCCGACAAGCTCCAGCGTGCCCCAGGGGGTTCTTCAGATATTTTGCCGGTTACCCGCCGAGTCTGACCCCGATCGGGTTTTGGCGTGAGGATCTGCCGCGCAGCCGAGGTGGATTTTGCAATCGTATGCAAATTGTATAGAGCGGGGGCGCAGAACTGTGCGAGGCTATGCGTCTGCCAAACATTCAGAGCGTGAGAAGTATTGCATGGGTATCCCGCGGATACTGCTTTTATGCCTTGTTGGTACATGGTTGACAATGTTTTCAGGGCCATTATTGGCAAGCCATAGGCCTACTGTAAATTTTAATGATGCGACGGTTCTGCAAAACTTGCTGAACCCGCAACGTCCCATGGCGGCACGTCGGCATGCGGCGCAGCAGGCGATGCAGTTTGCCCGTCATGGTGATGAACGGGCGCAATTCGTGTTGGGTTCCCTGTATATGTGGGGTCTGCGCGCCCCCGGTTCGCCGTTACCCCGGGATCCGGGTAAGGCTGAGTTGCTGCTGGCCAATGCGGCAGTGCATGGTCCGGATGCTGTTCTGGCGATGGCGGCGATGGCGGAGCTGGAACTGGCGGAAAAACGTCCTCTACAAGCCACGATCTGGGCGGAAATGTATGCCAATTACACTCAAGTTCTGGGTACGCGGCTCAGCGGCTATGCAGCAGAACTGTTGTCACGTTGTTTTCGCCTGCTGCCCGCTGGATCCATGGGTATCGTGCATCGTGACCAACAGAGCCTGGTGGCACGCTTCGATCGCACGATCCGTGCAGGTATCAAATCAACGCAGGTCCCGGGTAAGTCGGTTTTGCATTTTCTTACTCACCCGCCGCTCTATATCGATTCGAGCTTGCCTGCGTTAAGCCTTTCCAAGCCCATCCCCAAGGCGGGTATGGCCGTATATTTTGCCGTTTTCAGCCCGGCTGGCCGGATGCGAGGATTATGGCTGGTTAATGC
>CAYOLM010000376.1:0-1697 GCA_964404785.1 uncultured Mizugakiibacter sp. | reverse complement strand
TATCACCATCTCGCAACTCGCTCGCCTCATTCTCCCCGGTACTCGCCCCGGAGGGCACTGAGGCGACAGAGCTGGTGCCATCATCAAGTTCGATAAATACACGTACCGTTGGATTGCCGCGTGAATCGAGTATTTCCATAGCCCGAATAGATGAAATTTTAGCTTTAGTCATGGCTATTCCTTATACGTATTACTTAAAATGATGGGTACTGCCGCGTATCTAAAAGGAGCTCGGCCTCCCTTGGTAACGACGGCAACCCGGGGTCAGGTTGCTGGCACTGAATGCAACAAGCCGGAATCTTTCAGAATGGCCTCAACCTGCGCTGAATTTTCGACCGTAAAGCCAATTCGTAATTTACTGCCACGTAGTGACACGACAAATATCCGGTCGCGTTTGGGTCTTTTCATATCCAGTGGAAACCAGGTGCGAAAGTCTCCTGTACCCCAAAGCCTCCAACGCCCTGTCAGGATCGAGGCCGGAGTGACCTGGATGTCCTCAATCTGCTTGAACGGAACACTACGATCACAAAAAGGGAAATAGTAGTGATGAAACGTGATCTTTTCAGCAGTGAGTTCAACAAGCTTGTCCTGGTAGAGGCTAGGCATGGTGTTCACCTGATTCTGCTCGGCAACTCGAACAAGCGGCTACGAGAAACTTGCCCACCTATGGGTGAGCGATCGCCTTTTCTGTAAACAGATAATCCTTCAACTCCTTATCGAACTTTGGGTCCTGGCGACGAATCCATTCCAGAAGCATGGCGGCATGTTCCTTTTCCTCATCCCGGTTATGCGCGAGGATCGCCTTTAGATCACTATCCCCGCATGCATCCACCCGCTGGTTATACCAATCCACCGCCTCAAGCTCTTCCACGAGGGAAACGACGGCGCGATGCATATCCCGGGTTGCATCGGACAATTCTTCTAAGCGTTCGTGATAGCCTTCATGTGACATAGCGGTCTCCTTAAGCAATGGAACACATTGAGGCGGCCAGAGCTGAGCCACCCTGAAATATCGGTTTCATTATACAACGCGGTCACGCCCTCAGTACCCGCTGCTGCGTTCAGCATTCTGCCAATTCAGTGAGCCAGGGCTGAACGCCTCAGGAAATTGGACCCACAGCCGCGCTACAATGCCCCATCCCCCTCTATCGGATTGCTGTCATGTCGCTTGACCCCGCCCTAAAAACCCGGATTGATGAGCTGCTGCAGTCGCACCGCGTGGTGCTGTTTATGAAAGGCACGCGTAGCCAGCCAATGTGTGGCTTTTCTGCTTCCGCAACAGGTATTCTCAATGAGATGCTGCCTGAGTACCACACGGTAAATGTGCTGGAAGATCAGGATCTTCGTGACGGTATCAAGCTCTACGCCGAATGGCCAACCATTCCCCAACTGTATATTGATGCCGAGCTGGTCGGTGGCGCGGATATCATTCGTCAGATGTACGCCAGCGGTGAGTTGCATCGGCTGTTTGGGGTGCCCGAGCCGGATCGTACCCCCCCGGTGTTCACGATCACCGATCTCGCCGCCGAAGCTATTCGTGGTGGCATGGGTGACGCTGGCAATGCCGTACTGCATCTGGAAATCAGTGTGGAGCTGTCGGCCAGCTTTCAGATTGCCCCAGCCAATGCCAACGATATCGTCAGCACCATCAACGACGTTGCGGTGCATTTCGATCCGGGCAGCGCCCAGCGTGCCCA
>CAYOLM010000375.1:0-1698 GCA_964404785.1 uncultured Mizugakiibacter sp. | reverse complement strand
TCTTGCCTTGCCTCCAGATCTGCCTCCTGCATATGCTCAGGGTCGATTGACCCAGCAGGAACGGGAGCATTTGTTGACCTTAATCGAGCAGCGCATCGAACGGCACACCCCAGTTGCTTACCTAGTCGGTAAAGCATGGTTTGCCGGTCTGCAGTTTAAAAGTGATCCACGTGCGCTGGTGCCGCGCTCACCTATCGCGGAACTGATTGAAGATGGCTTCGGTCCGTGGCTTGGAGGTCGCGAAGTGCATCGGGCTCTGGATCTGTGCACCGGTTCAGGCTGTATCGGTATTGCCATGGCCGTGCATTATCCAGATTGGCTGGTTGATCTCAGCGATGTCAGCAAGCCAGCTCTGCAACTGGCTAGAGAAAATATTGAATGGCAAAATGTTGGCGAGCGGGTCCAGGTTATCGAATCAGACTTGTTTGCCCATCTGCAAGGCGAACGTTATCACTTGATTGTCTCCAATCCACCTTATGTCACCGAGGCTGAGTATGCGCAAATGCCCGGTGAATATGCGCATGAGCCCAAACTTGGTCTCACTTCTGGCGAAGATGGGCTGGATCTGCCGTTACGCATCCTTGATGAAGCGGCCAACCATCTATTCGAGGAAGGCTTGTTGATCGTTGAAGTGGGAGAGAGTGAACGCGCTTTAACGGCACTCTTGCCGGATGTGCCGTTCGTGTGGCTTGATTTCAAGGTAGGCTCAATGGGGGTGTTTTTGCTCGAACGGAAGGTTTTGCAGATGCACGCGCCCAGCATTCATGCTGCCGCCCAGGCGAGGCTTAGATAATGGCCGGCAATACTTTTGGAACGCTGTTCACCTTCACCAGCTTTGGGGAAAGCCATGGTCCGGCCATCGGCTGCGTTATTGACGGGTGTCCTCCCGGACTAAGCTTGCACAGCGAAGATTTCAGTATCGATCTCGCCAGGCGGGCAACCGGGCGTAGCCGGCATACCTCGCAGCGGCATGAGGCGGATAACGTCGAAATCCTTTCCGGGGTGTATCAGGGGCAGACTACGGGAACCCCGATTGCATTGCTGATTCGCAATACCGACGCACGTTCCCGTGACTATTCCAATTTACTGGACAGGTTCCGCCCCGGTCATGCCGATTACACCTATTGGCAAAAATATGGAATCCGTGATCCCCATGGTGGTGGTCGGGCATCGGCACGCGAAACCACTATTCGGGTGGCTGCCGGGGTGGTGGCAAAAAAATGGTTGTTCGAACGCCATGGCATCCGTATACACGGCTGCATGACCCAGCTGGGTCCGCTGCATCCCGGCTGTATCGATTGGGATGAGGTTGAAAACAATCCCTTTTTCTGGCCTGACCCAGGACAGATCCAGGAACTCGAAGTGTTTATGGATTCGCTACGTAAAAGCGGTGATTCGGTCGGCGCCCGCCTGAAGGTGGTGGCCGAGGGAGTGCCCCCGGGCTGGGGTGAGCCGATATATGGCAAGTTGGATGCCGAACTGGCTGCAGCGTTGATGAGTATTAACGCGGTCAAAGCTGTGGGGATCGGCGATGGCTTTGACGTGGTTGAGCAGTTGGGTAGTGTGCACCGTGACGAGATTACCCTGCAAGGTTTTCTTAGCAACCATGCCGGGGGCATTCTTGGGGGTATTTCCACGGGTCAGGTCATCACCGCCTCGCTTGCTCTCAAGCCCACATCCAGCTTGCGTCTACCGGCT
>CAYOLM010000374.1:0-1702 GCA_964404785.1 uncultured Mizugakiibacter sp. | reverse complement strand
CCGTTTCTTGGGGATGGTCTGAAACCGGTCCAGCGACGCATTATCTACGCCATGAGCGAGTTGAACCTAGCCGCCACGGCCAAACCAAAAAAGTGCGCCCGCACCATTGGCGATGTCATCGGTAAATTTCATCCGCATGGCGATAGTGCCTGCTATGAAGCCATGGTGCTGATGGCTCAACCGTTCTCTTATCGCTATCCACTGATCAACGGACAGGGCAATTTTGGCTCACCCGATGACCCCAAAAGCTTTGCAGCAATGCGCTACACGGAAGCCAAACTCACCCACTTCTCAGCCCTGCTGCTGGCTGAGCTGGGTCAGGGTACGGTCGATTTCGAAGCCAATTTCGATGGCACCCTGCAAGAGCCCGCCTGGCTGCCCGCACGGGTTCCACACGTACTACTCAATGGCTCTACCGGCATCGCCGTAGGCATGGCGACCGATGTGCCCCCCCACAATCTGCGCGAAGTCGTGAGTGCCTGCATTCATCTACTCGATGACCCCGAAGCGGATACCGCCCAATTGTGCGAACACATTCATGGGCCGGATTATCCAACCGAAGCAGAGATCATCACCCCCCGCAGTGAAATCATGGCCATGTACGCATCGGGTAGCGGCTCGATCCGCGCTCGCGCTATCTATCACGAGGATGCAGGCAACCTCATCATTACCGCCCTGCCCCACCAGGTTTCACCTTCGAAGATCCTCGAACAGATCGCCCAGCAGATGCGTACCAAGAAGCTGCCGCTACTCGAAGATCTGCGCGATGAATCCGATCACCAAAATCCTATCCGCTTGGTACTGGTGCCCCGCTCCAATCGCGTAAACAGCACCACCCTGATGCAGCATTTGTTTGCTACCACCGACATGGAGAAAAGCCATCGTGTCAACCTCAACCTGATCGGTCTCGATGGACGTCCCCAAGTCAAGAATCTGCGCAGCATCCTCACCGAGTGGTTGCGGTTTCGTATCGATACCGTCCGCCGCCGACTGCAATACCGTCTCAACAAGGTGGAGCAACGGCTGCATTTGCTTGAGGGCCTGCGTATTGCCTTTCTCAACCTGGATGAAGTCATTCGCATCGTTCGCACCGAGGACGAACCCAAGCCGGTACTGATGCAGCGCTTCACCCTCAGTGAGACCCAGGCCCACTACATTCTCGAAACGCGGCTGCGGCAACTGGCCCGCCTGGAGGAAATGAAGATTAATGCCGAGTGCGACCAGCTTGAGGAGGAGCGTGCCCGTCTCAGCGTGCTGCTGAAATCACCAACGAAATTGAGGGGTGTGATCAAGCAGGAGCTGCGGGAGGATGCCGAACGTCACGGTGATGAGCGACGCTCGCCCATTGTTGAGCGTAAAGCGGCGCAAGCTATCGATGAAAGTACGCTAGTGGCCTCCGAACCAGTCACCGTGGTGGTGTCGGGAAAAGGCTGGGTACGCTCCGCCAAGGGTCATGATATTGACCCTGCCACCCTGAGTTACCGTGAAGGCGACACCTATCTGGTAGCCGCCCGGGGACGCAGCAACCAACAGGCGGTATTTTTCGATTCAAAGGGCCGTGCCTATAGCGCTGCAGCTCATACTCTGTCCTCGGCACGCGGCAATGGCGAGCCGCTGACCGGGCGATTCAGCCCACCTGCCGGTGCCGCCTTCCAGTCCCTGGCCATCGGTGATGCCGATGCCCGTATCGTATTGGCCAGCG
>CAYOLM010000373.1:0-1704 GCA_964404785.1 uncultured Mizugakiibacter sp. | reverse complement strand
CGAAGAAAGTGGGATTGAGCTTCATGGTTAACTGCCAAGTCCCGGGCGATTAGATACTATCTTCCTAAATGGTTGAGGTGTTTCTTGCTAATCGTGCATGGCCTAAATAGGCACGATATGGCCCGATGCCTACTTTGAAATATACTGATTTCATATCTGCACATGGCACGTAAGCGTTGCAACCAGGCTTGCGGATGAATTGAAGCAAGTGGTCGCCAGCACATCGGTGATCCGGCTATTGAATTGGTCCAGGAACCGGGTCAGAGCACCTTATTCCAAGTTTATGGCAGGTAGCCGTTTTGATAGAATTCCTATGTAAGCTTACAGGCCCCGACATTTGCGAGATCTCGGTATCCAGTATCCTTGATAATATGTCTCAGCTGGGCTACACGATTTAACAGCTAATAAGGCATTCTAGTGGACACCCAAAACGTGTCACTGGATTCTACCGGTAAGTTCTGGCTCCAAAATCGACATCTCATGTGGGATCATTAAGACCTGCCGTTCACTCGGAGACATGGTGGCAAGACAATCATATGGTCAGACTTGGTGGGGCAAGCAGTGGCTGCAGGCTCTTACCCAAATTGATTACGACAACCGCCTGCCGCGCGGGCGCACGTATGCCAACAAGGGTGCGGTGAAGAGCCTGGAGGTCCATGACGGGGTTATTTCCGCCAAGGTGCAGGGATCGCGTTCCAGACCCTATGCAGTACGTGTCGGTGTGCCGCCGATTTCCAGTGTGAAGGCCAAGAGCTTGCTGGATGCGCTGGCAGCTTCTCCGGCAGTTATTGCCCGAATGCTCAACCGTGAGCTAGATCCTGCCGTCCTCGGCCAAGCGCAGCAACTCGGTATTGCGGTGTTTCCGAGCCAGTGGCAGGATCTCGATATGCACTGCTCCTGCCCCGATTGGGCGGTACCGTGCAAGCACTTGGCGGCGGTCATTTATCTTGTCAGTCGGGAAATCGACGGCAATCCTTTCTTGGTGTTTTCACTGCGTGGGATCGATCTGACCCACGCGCTTAAAAAATACCACATCGCCATTGATCAGGAGGTCGAGGCCGCATTATCCCCTGTCAAGGCATTGCTAGGTCTGCAAGCTGACATTGCAGGGCCGGCTACCAGCGCATCCATCGATGGCTCCATCAAGGTGCTTGAGGCTGTGGATTTCTCGACCTTGCCCGAGCTTGGTACAACGCTGGTTCATGTCCTTCCGGCCCAGCCGGCCTTCTACAGTCGCGGTGATTTTCAGCGGCTTTACGAGAAGACGCTTAGGCTTATCGGCCGTAATGCGAGGCTCGAACTCGAGGGTCGTTTCACACAGAAACACCTATCAACTCAACGCTTTCACCCCGCCGATAGGCCACAGATTCAATTCAATGCACGCTATGAATACGTCGTGTCCGGGCTGACCGACAATGTGGTTTGGGACGCAATGCTGCATGCTTTGTCACAGGTATCTGCCGCCGAACTTCCTGATCTGCAACCCCAGGTCGCTGCGCTGCACCAGGTTCGTCTGGCGGCCCTGCATCTGCTGGCACGGGGTGCGGTGATTCCACAACTGTTTGTTATTGATAAACGAACGACTGGTCTGCGTTGGTTGCCGGCCACCCTTGATGACACGGTTCGCAGCGTGATGTCGTGTTTGGCGGACGGCCTGCCGCCGGGCCTGGCGGTGTTCAAACGGGGCCGGGGATCAGGGCGGTT
>CAYOLM010000372.1:0-1714 GCA_964404785.1 uncultured Mizugakiibacter sp. | reverse complement strand
CCGGCGGCAGCCGTCTCGGGCTGGTATTTCTCACATCCGCAAAGCCAGTACTTTGTGGTTGGCCGGCTGAGCCGAGAACAAATCGACGACTATGCACAACGCAAGAACTGGAGCGTCGAAGAGACCGAGCATTGGCTATCCCCATGGCTTGACTACGAACCGGATTAATAACCCAACAACCCGTATCACTCTATATTTTAGATAAGATAGTTACGATATCTCATTGACTATGAAAGTTTTTAAGACTCGCCCCCTTCATGAAGAAAACCAACGGGAAGGTGGCAAGAAACACCCAGGCCATGAACTGGAAGCTATCGATAAACCCCTGCATGTTGGCCTGACGGGATAATTCCAAACCCAGCACATACGGGGTAACCGCCTCATGCAAGCGTAGCCCCAACGGGTGTAGAAAATGCTGCAGGGCCGGATTGCTCGCGTTGATATGGCCACCCAGCTGATTCCAGGATACCTGGGTCTGGCGGGTAAGAATGGTGGATACAATAGAAATTCCCACGGCTGAGCCAATGGTCCGCAGGAGATTAAAAACACCTGCCGCTTCTGAGGATATCTCCCGCGGTAGGGTCGCGTAGGCAATCGTGCTCACGGGAGGAAAAATCAGTCCCATGCCTAGCCCGAGCAAAGTCATGGGCCAAACGGCCCAGAACACATCAATATTAAGGTTGTAGCGGGTCATCACAAATAGACCCGTCGAAAAGATCAAGATCCCCAGTCCAATGAGAATACGCGCATCGATCTTGCCGATCAAACGCCCGACCACCATCATGGTCAGCATGGCGACCAAACCACGAGGTACCAGCACCAAACCGGAGGTGAGTGCCGGATACTTCAGCAAACCCTCCAGCAATTCCGGCGACAACAGAGTGGCACCATACATGCCGAGGCCCATGGCCGAAATCAGCAGACTCGCAGTAGTGAAATTGCGATCCTTGAAAATCGAAAGATTAAACAGGGCTTTGTCCTTCTTGCGCAAAGCATGATCAATAAACGCCAGGAGACCAAGCACCGCCACCGTACTCATAAGCAGAATAATTCGCGATGCAAACCATCCATCCTCGTTGCCCCGATCCAACACAAATTGCAAACCACCGATAGCCAAGGCCAGATATAGAAAGCCAGCCCAGTCCATACCACGCTTACGCCGCGGACTGTCAGGTACCACCGCAGCGGCAAGAGCCAGCGCCCCCAGACCTACCGGAAGATTGACGAAAAAGGTCCATCGCCAGCTCAAATGTTGAGTGAGAAAGCCTCCCAGGGTCGGCCCGATGATCGGCCCGAGAAGAACACCAACCCCCCAAAGTGCCATCGCCTGACCACGTTTCTCCACCGGAAAGATCTGCACCATGATCGATTGCGACAAGGGCACCAGGGCCGCCCCGAAAACACCTTGGGCAAGACGAAACAGCACGATTTCCTGCAGGCTGATCGACAGACCGCAGAGCATGGAGCTGATAACAAAACCAGACATACTCAACAACAGGAAGCGGCGTTGTCCCCATTTGTCGGCAAAATAACCGGTCAAGGGCATGAAAATACCTGAAGAGACCAAATAAGTGGTCAGTACCCAGGAAATCTCATCACGAGTCGTACCCAGTGAGCCCTGCATATGCGGTAGCGCGACATTGACAATAGTTGTGTCGATCAACTGCATCATGGTTGCGGTCATCACCGCAATACTGATGAGGATGCGCTCCCG
>CAYOLM010000371.1:0-1722 GCA_964404785.1 uncultured Mizugakiibacter sp. | reverse complement strand
AGGCCCGTTTCCAGGATGGACATACGCTGAACATTGCGCTGGCCGAGGGAGGTGAACGCACGCAGCCCTTCGATCGCTGCCTGATTGCCAGCGGCGCGCGGCCGGCCATTCCACCGATCCCGGGGCTGGAGAACACCCCGTACTGGACTTCGACCGAAGCTTTGGTTAGCGAGGCCATTCCCGAACAACTGGCGGTGATTGGCTCCTCGGTGGTGGCTGTGGAGTTAGCCCAGGCCTATGCTCGCCTGGGTAGTCGGGTCACCATCCTGGCTCGACACACGCTGTTGTGGCACGAGGATCCAGCTATCGGCAAGGCTTTGTGTCGCGTATTCCGTGACGAAGGTATCAAGGTACTGGAACAGACCCAGGCCAGCCGAGTGGATCATACGGATGACGGGTTTATTCTGACTACCAACTATGGCGAGATTTGTGTGGACCGACTGCTGGTTGCAACCGGACGCCGTGCCAATACCGATGCTTTGAACCTGCAGGATGTCGGCATCGAGGTCGACGCAGCTCATGCCATCGTCATCGATGCAGGTATGCGCACCCGTGCTACAGACATCTACGCGGCGGGCGACTGCACCAACATGCCACAGTTCGTTTACGTGGCCGCTGCTGGGGGTACCCGTGCGGCGATCAATATGACCGGTGGTGAAGCCGAACTGGACCTCACAACCATGCCGGCGGTAGTCTTCACCGATCCTCAGGTGGCTACGGTCGGTTACAGTGAGGCCCAGGCCCATGAGGCCGGGCTTAAAACGGCTAGTCGTACCCTGGATCTGGAAAATGTGCCGCGGGCGCTCGCCAACTTTGATACTCGCGGTTTCGTCAAGGTGGTGGCCGAGGCCGACAGTGGTCGCCTGCTTGGCGTACAAGCCGTGGCTGCTCAGGCCGGTGAGCTGATCCAGTCTGCCGCCCTGGCCTTGCACGCTGGCATGACCGTACAGGAGCTGGCCGACCAGTTGTTCCCTTATCTAACCATGGTCGAAGGCCTGAAACTGGCCGCCCAGACTTTCAACAAAGACGTCAAGCAGTTGTCTTGCTGCGCGGGCTAAGGGGTGTTTACCTTGGTCTGCACCAGTTGAAGATTATGATGATTGACACCAGGCTACTACAAACATTGCGCGGGACAGGCCCAAGCGGGTAGTTTTGGGTTAGTGAATTTGCCTGAGAGCCTGCCCTGTGACCTTGCCTCCTCCGTCCTACCGGAATGCCCTGGAACCTGCCGCTTTGATCGAGCAGTTTCTAGCCCATCCACCCCTGGATTTCCAGGCCCGGCAGCTGGCAGACGGCACGCCCTCGTTTGTGGCGGATTTTGACCTATTAACTACTCTGGATTCACCCTGGCGTGAACGAGTGATGAGTTTACCGGGGCATGGATATTGGAAGGGCCTACTGTCGCCACGGACATTATTTGTGGGCAGTACTGTGTCGGAGTTTTTACCACTCGCCTGGGCTAGTGATGTGCAGGCCATGCCTGATGAGCTGCGTCGCCGCTTTGGTCGGCGCTATCCGTTCCTGATCATCAAGGACATTCCTCAGGCCTCGCCGTTACTGGATAAAGCTGACAATCAGCTGGCCGAGGCCTTGGCGCAGGCTTGTCGACAGGCGGGTTTCGTGTTGCTGGAAGGGCAGGCGCTGGCGTATCTGCCCATCGATTTTGTCAGTACGGATGAATGGCTGGGGCGGTTTTCCGGTAAGCGCCGTTATGACATCCGC
>CAYOLM010000370.1:0-1727 GCA_964404785.1 uncultured Mizugakiibacter sp. | reverse complement strand
CCGGGCCACAGCTTGTCATGGCGATTGGCAAACTCGGCCTTGAGCCGGAAGGTCGAGGTGCTGGGGTCGATCTGGTTGCTGATCACCTGCAACCGACCGCTGGTCACGGCCTGGTTGTCGGTACGGTTCAGCACAGTGACCTGCAGCGATTGTTTGGCCATAGCCTCGCGTACCCTGCCGAGGTTTTGCTGCGGCAAATTGAACAGTACGCTGATAGGGTGGATCTGGGTCAACACCACGATACCGCCGGTGGTGTTGGGTCCGACTACGTTGCCGACATCGACCAGGCGCAGTCCGGCGATGCTGCGGATGGGCGCCCGGATGGTGGTATAGCCGAGTTGTACCCGGGCACTATCCAGGGCCGCTTGATCAGACAGTACCAGCGCTTGGTACTGACGCACGGTCTGGCGTTGTGCATCCACGGTCTGGGCGGCTACAAACTGCTTTTTTGACAGATTCCTATAGCTGGCCAGAAGGTATTTTGCAGCACTGAGTTGGGCCTGGGCCTGGGCCAGTTTGCCTTGGGCTTGTTCCAGTGCCGCCCGGTAAGTACGCGGGTCGATTTGCGCGATTACCTCACCTTTTTGTAATTCATGGCCCTCACGAAAGTTAACCGAAAGCAGCCGGCCGCTGACTTGCGGCACCACCGTTACGGTGTTGAAGGCCTGCACCGTCCCCTGAGCCGTCAGATAGATGGGTACATTGTGACGGGCGACCTTCACGACGGTGACCGGAATCGGGCTGGAGTTGCGTTCCGCCCCTCGCAAGCGCTCGGATTTCCGGTCCACGAAGCGATAGCCGATAACAGCTATTAGAAGAATGGCGAGAACGAGTAGGGTAATTTTCCAGCGCGACATGGGATTCCTGTCCTAAGGTCGGAGATGCGATGGGCAAGGAGAGCCGAACCAGGTGACGAACGGTCAGCTCACCCTGCTTATTGGACGAAATTGTAGACCAACCGGTACATCTATTCCGGCATCTATGCCATCAGTCATACCAGGCAGCAAGCTTGTAGCAGGCTTTTACTGAGGTCTAAAGAACTGTCCCCCATCGCAGGTGAGCCTGTAGCGGCCCCTTTTGCGGCAACCGGAGCAGTGGCCCGGATACAACGAAGTGAAATCCGGGAAAACTATTTCCCATCATGACAGCGCGCCTGCGGCACGAACACGGGTATCGGCGGTAGGCCCGCTCGGTATTGCGTTGGCACCCAGTAAGGCAGGAGTGGTGCCTTAGCGGTTCGTGCTTCACCCCATCCACGAACCTGCCGTGGTTTGCGAAAGTGTCAAAGACGGGCGCGGCTGTTGGCAGCAAGTAACTCTGCATTGAGCGGTGAGGGTTCGAGCCCCTTACAGGGTCCAGTTAGTTACTCGTATACGTCTTTACGGTGGCCGATACGCAACACCAGGACGATTAAGTTATCGTCTTCAATGTTGCAGATCATACGGTAGTTGCGAACACGGAAATGCCACAATCCAGTTAACTTGCGGGACAGTTGCTTACCAAAACGACGAGGATCGTCATCCGTGGTAATGCATTCACGGCAATAACGGAAAATATCTTTTTGGGCTTGTTTATCCAGTTTGTGCAGTTCTTTAACTGCAGCGTCTTCCCACTCAACGCTCCAGGTCAAGTTTCTGCTCCAGTTCGTCTAGCGTCCAGCGTTTGCCAGGGGTCTCTAAGCGGTTGATGGCCAGATACTTGTCTTCGATCTCGTCCAGATGTTCCAG
>CAYOLM010000369.1:0-1728 GCA_964404785.1 uncultured Mizugakiibacter sp. | reverse complement strand
TGGTGATTGGCTACTACGGCAATCTTTTCGGACGGCTACCGGGTAGCGCACTCGCTTGCGGTCTATTGGTGTTGAAACTGCTTGAGACCGAACGCGCCCGCGACGTTCGAGCCACCATTGTGTTCGCCGCATTTACCCTGATGAGTGCGCTGCTGTTCGGACAACAACTCTGGCTGACCATCATAGTGGTTCTAGCACTGCTGCCGGCCCTGGCCACACTGGTTGCCCTGCAAGCGGGCTCGACCAACATGCCACTACGGCAATCTCTGCTGACCCCCGCATGGTTGTTACTCGCTTCGGTGCCCTTCGCCCTGCTCGCCTTTGTACTG
The DNA here is from genome assembly GCA_964404785.1 of uncultured Mizugakiibacter sp. Lineage (GTDB taxonomy): Bacteria > Pseudomonadota > Gammaproteobacteria > Xanthomonadales > Rhodanobacteraceae > Metallibacterium. The sequence continues at coordinate 1,399 of CAYOLM010000369.1, read as the reverse complement.
ATCCCGCGTCTGTCGAGTCCATTATGGGGGGCACCTGGCGCGGACACGGCACGTACTGGCATCAGCGATACCATGACACCGGGCAACATCGCGACCTTATTGGTCGATGACAGCCCCGCGTTTCGGGTAAGTTTTGACGGTCCGGTACCACCTCGAACTCAGCGCTATTTCCGGGCCGTAACCATGGGATATTTTGATGGCCGTACCTGGTACGCCACCCGGCCTAAGTCTGCCCATACTACGGCACGAGCCAAACCCCAGAAGCTCATCGCCAAAGGCCCGGTATTGGGTTACCAGATTACCCTGATGCCTACCCGGCAGCACCTGCTGCCCGCTCTTGATATGCCCCTGAACCCGGCACCAGCAACCCAATTCAGCTTCTCGCGAACCCTGTGGCGATCAAAAGTTGTGGGCTCGCTGCTCCACTATCGGCTGAACTCAAGCCCTGAATACCAGCTGGGCACCCATCTCACTCGCCAGCAAATCCGTACCTATCTGCAACTACCTGCCGGTTTCGACCCCCGTGCCCGAGCACTGGCAAAAAGCTGGCGCCAAGCGGCCGGTCAACGGTCATGGACCATCGTGCAAGATGCCCTGCGGCTGTATCACGACGGGGGCTTCCGTTACACCCTGCTGCCGCCCCCGCTGGGTCGCAACACGATCGATGATTTCCTGTTCAATACCCGGGCTGGTTTTTGTGAACATTACGCTTCCTCATTCACCTTCTTGATGCGAGCTGCGGGGATCCCGGCGCGTGTTGTGGGCGGCTATCAGGGTGGTTTTTATAACCACCTTGGCCAGTACCTCCTGGTGCGGCAATCCGATGCCCACACCTGGTCCGAAGTATGGATATCCGGACGTGGCTGGACACGTGTTGACCCCACTGCCGCGGTGCAACCGCAGCGCATCAGTCTCGGTGCCGGAGTGGCCAACGCCGGTAGTGATGCCTGGTATCAGGTCACTTGGCTTCGCGATCTGCGTAGCCGCATCGATATCGTCAACCGGGCATGGGATCAGCTCGTGGTCGGCTTCAACGCCTTGCGTCAAAAAAGCCTGTTGACGAACTTTGGCATCGATCCCGGCAACTGGCTCAGTGTGGCCACATCGCTAGGTGCCAGCATTGCTGTACTGTTCGGATTGGGACTCTGGTGGAGTTTGTACGAAACTGCCGAGGGAGACCGGCTCAGTCATGCCTACCGCAAGCTGGCGCGACGACTGCGCCGCCTGGGCTTCGAGCGAAACAGTGCCGAAGAGCCCGCCGCCTTCCTGAACCGTGTCGCCAACCACCTCAATCCGACTGAGGCACAGCACTTGCGGAGGCTGTCGAAACAGTACCGAAAACTACGTTATGCCAGCATCCAGGCACCTTCTTCCTTAGCGATTCGTAACTGGCAACACG
>CAYOLM010000368.1:0-1754 GCA_964404785.1 uncultured Mizugakiibacter sp. | reverse complement strand
CGATAGGCCTGGCCACTACTACGGGCCAACACGCCCATCTGCTCGCCCCAGCGTTGCTCCCGCGGCTCGGCAGCACGCGGGCGCAGGGACGCCCGTAACACCCCGCCAACCGTCTGCTCCAGGTTGCGCAGTGCCAATGCCCGGATCCCGTACTTGCGGTGGATAACCTCACCTTGTTCGGTCATCCGCAGGCGTCCAGCCACGGCCCCGCGTGGTGAGCCCAGCAGAGCCGGGCCGATGCGCGACCCACCGCGACTGACCGAACCACCCCGACCATGGAAAAAGGTCAGAGCCACACCCGCCTCATGTGCCACCTCCAGCAACTCGACTTGAGCCTGTTGCAAGGCCCAGCGTGCCGTAAGCAGGCTGCCGTCCTTGCCGCTGTCGGAATAACCAAGCATTACCAGCTGGGTATCATCGCGGGCGGCCAGATGGGTGCGATAAAGTGGATCGGCCAACAGGGCACGCAGGGTTCCTGCGGCGTTTCTGAGATCATCCACGGTCTCAAACAAGGGGGCAATATCCAAAGGCACTCGGGCGGACTCGTCTTGCAAATCTCCGTAGCGGGCCAGGGCCAACACCGCGAGAACATCGGCCGCTGACTCGGCCATGCTAATGATGTAGGGGCCGGTAGCCTCACTACCGTAACGGCGACGGGCTTCAGCCAGAGTCGCGAACACTGCCCGCAGTGCCTCCGCACCGGCATCCTCGTGCGTGTCAAAAACTGCGGCACCGCTGGCGTAGGGATGCAATATCGTAGCCCGTTCAGCAGCTGTCCGATCCTGCCAATCGGGATCATCAAGCAATACCGCCAGAACCTCGTTGTGAATCCGAGAATCCTGGCGCACATCTAAGCGGGCCAGATGAAAGCCAAAACTGCGCACTCGCCAGAGCAATCTACGTACCGCCACCAGGCCAGCATGCTCTCCCTTATTTTCACCCAAGCTCTGGGCAATACAAGCCACATCAGTCTCGAAAGCCAGCGCATGCGGATAAGCATTTTCGGCATCCTGCCCGGTGGCGTGCAAGCGCGCGCCCACCAACGCCAGCAGGCTACGATAAGGCATGTCGCGATGCCGTGGACGTATCGCCGCCGCCACCTCGGGCATCTGCTGACGGTAGGCAGCCAGTTTTTCACGCACCACCGAGCTGACCTCGACCCGACCGTCGGTCTGGCTCAGCAGCCGTCCCAGGTGTGCGCATTCCTCAAGATAGCGCTCAATGACCAGGTCCCGCTGGGTTCGCAGCGCCTCGGCAATGGTATCCGCACCGACATTGGGATTGCCGTCCATGTCGCCCCCCACCCACGAAGCAAATCGCAATATGCGTGGTAACTCCGGACTGGTGCCGTAAACCTCCTGGAGTTCACGCTGCAAGGTCTCATAGAACACGGGAAGCGCCCGGTACAACGGACCGGCCAGGTAAAAACCGACGTGATCGAGTTCATCCTGCACACTCGGTCGCAAAGATGAGGCGGCAGCGGTTTGCCAGCCGGTAGTCAGAGCTGTACGCATCCGGGCCAGATCGGTAATCCGCTCAACGGCTGAGCGCCCCGGATCGAAGTCGGCGATCAACGCACGCACAATGTCTTGTTCCTTCTCCAACAGCGAGCGGCGCACCGCTTCAGTAGGATGGGCGGTGAATACCAGCTCGACATCCAAGTTCTCAAGCCGCGACCAAAGTTCAGCGCGACTCACCCCCTGCCTTTTCAACCGACCCAGCGCATCAGCCAGTGACTCCGGCTGCGGAGGGGC
>CAYOLM010000367.1:0-1762 GCA_964404785.1 uncultured Mizugakiibacter sp. | reverse complement strand
CTGGTGAGGGTCAACGAGAGGCTCAGCAGGGCGGAGCGGCTGGAGGTTCCCGGTTGGTACTGAAAGGTGCAGGCACTCACCTGCGCTGCGGCCAGGCTTCCCAGAGTGCCGTTGACCGGCTGGATGGGCCCAAGCGGATAGCCGCTATAGCGACGCAGGGTGCCGGCGGATAGATCACACAACCACGAGATGGGCCTGCCCACCAGGTAGAGGCGCTGTCCGGGAGAGCGATAGGCGAACTGGAATGGCTGGGACAATTGCAGATGATCTTCACTGCCCAGATTAGTGACGGTGATGGTATCCCCCACTGGAGTGATGACCTGGCTATTGCTGTAGGCATTGGCGCCCGCAATCCCCACGTTGTAAATCACCAGCCGATCGGTAGAACTCGTAAAAGGATAGCTGGGCACAGCAAGGTGACCTTCGATATTAAACTCCGCATCGGCCTGATTGAACTGCAGGATGTCGGTATTGGCGGTATAGCTGCCACCCGGTCCGGCCCGATAGCGCCCGCCAGCGACGATGGGGATCAGTTCAAGGGCATCGACACCCGCTGTTTGGGTAGTACGAATACTGTTGGGTAGCGCACCGCGGAGATCCCGCACCATCTGCGCCAATGCGGTATGGGCGGTGGCCACCAGAGTGGCCCGCTGCTTGGCCTGCATGTAACCGGTCACCGGCCCCGATAGGAACAACATCACCGTGGCCGCCATGATGCCGAGCACGATCATGGTGAGTACCGCTTCGATCAGGGTAAAACCGTGAGCGCGATGGGCGGTCGGGCCACTCATGGCGCAATCTGCAAGCGATAGGCGGGGATGGTAATCGAGAACGAGTCATGGCTTACGCTGATGCTCACCCGCTTGGCTGGCGCGCCCTGCAGTGTGGTCGGGGTAACCGAAACACTGACTGTATAAGCCCCAAGCCCGCTTATCGGTTGGCCGAACTGATTCTGTGCGCCGTTATTCACCAAACCGTTGTAATCATCGACATCGTTGTAATTCTGCCGCCCGGGAGGATTGGGCAGCGGGGAGTAGGACTTCGCCATGATCTCATCAAGATAGCTGCCAGCAATACTATAGGCTTGGGTGCGGATCATCGGACCGGCACTGTGGGCAACGTTGATATTGATGGCGATCAGCACCCCGGCCAGGGCGATGCTGATGACCACAATGGTAATCAGCGCCTCGATCAGTGAGAAACCTCGCTTAACCCTGGACTCGAACATAGCCGGTATCCGCGTAGACCGTGAGGGTCGCCGTGCCACCCGGCCCGGTAATCGTCAGGCTATGAGTCGTTGCCGGCACCCCTTGCACATTGAACACGATCGAGCCGGTGCCGCTGATGCTGACCCCTTGGGGAACCTGGCCCTGAAACGGGGCGTTGGAAGCCGGGTTGGCTACGGTCTGGTTGAAAGTGCCGCCGGTACAAGCGCTCTTTTGCCGCAGTCGGTATTGCGTGGCGGTTAAGGTGACTCGCACCGGGCACTCCGTGGCCCAGGCCTGCAGCCGGGCGTAACGCAGTGCCGCCGCCACGCTGTCGGTAAAGCCGCGCTGCTGAAACGTGCCCACCGAGAACAGCCGCGGCACCACCACCACCGCCAGAATCACCACCAGCAACAGCGTCAACACCAGTTCGACCAGAGTAAAACCCCGCAGCCGCCGGAACCCCACAAACGCTCGGCCCCCGCCAACCTGGGTGGGCTGGATGGGGGCCATAGGCATCAATATAGTATCCGTTGGCTATAAAGCCATCAGTTGGC
>CAYOLM010000366.1:0-1765 GCA_964404785.1 uncultured Mizugakiibacter sp. | reverse complement strand
CTGGCCAAACTGGTGGCTTTACCCAATGTTCTCGATGCCCGTCGACTGGCCCGTCCCTGAACCGCTCCACCTCAGGCTGTCTTGCTCATCCCGGCCGGTGCTAGAGTTTGCGCGATATTCCAGGTCAAACCATGAACACCCAACACCCCACTCAACACCCACCAACTCGTAACGAGACGCCTCGGCATAGCGCCAAGGAAAGGCCGCTTGCCAGTGAGGATGAACTGCCCCATTTTCACGCTGAGCCACGTAAGCTCAGGCCCCCACCGAAACAAGCTCGACGCCTCGGCAAGCCTTGGCGGATACTCATTTTGTTGGTACTTCTGCTGCTATCTGCCGGCACCTGGGTCTATACGCACCCACAGTATCTGGCTCGACTGTTCCCGAATACCCGGCTCAACCGCCTACTCGACCGGGGAACCCGGGCCCTGACCGCCGGACACCTTGGCGGCAACGGCCATAAGGGGGCGCTGGATGATTATCGTGCGGTGCTGGCCATGGACCCCGACAACGAAGTGGCCCAGGCCGGACTAACCAAGGTAGGACAGGCTGAGCTGCAACGTGCCAATCTGGATTTGACGGCCGGTCATCTGGATCAGGCCTCCGTGGTTCTGGACAGCGCCCGTAACCTACTTGGAACAACTCCTGAGTTGAACCGGATCCAATCCGCCATTCGGGTGCAAGGCGCCAAGCAGTTGAAGCTTACCGAACTGGTCGAGCGAGCCAGCCAGGCCTTGGCAGATAGCCACCTCAATGGTCCGAATGGAGCGGCCGCACTCTACGACAAGATCCTTGCAGTCGATCCCGATAATGCCGTCGCCCGGCACGGACTACGGCAGGTAGGCAGCGCCATCGCCACACTGGCCGCAGCCGCTCTTGGCCAGAATAACGCGTCGCAAGCCACCACGAGGATTGATCAACTCGCTGCCTTGCTGCCAAACAACGCCCAGCTGCCCAATCTGCGCGCTCAGCTGGTCAGTCTGCAACAGCAGAATCAGATTCAACGCACCCAAAACCTACAGCAGGCACATCAACTGTTGACGCATGGCCACATCACCCGCCCACCTGGTAATAATGCGCTGGCCATCTACCGAACCGTCCTGCAGCAGGATCCCGGTAACAACGCGGCCATCGCCGGCCTGGCCCGGGTAGCCACCGCCCTAATCGTTCAGGCCCAGGCTAATCTGGAAACTGGCCACCTACGCACCGCCAAAGAGCTGCTGGCCGAAGTACAGGCCTTGACACCGCACTCAGCCATGCTCGCCGCTACTCAGGCGCAGCTCGAGCAGCGCCTCGCACAACGTAATCAAACCCGGCTTACCCCTATCCAGAAAGCCAAGATCCGGCATCTGCTAAAACTAGCGCAGCGGGCCACAAGTCGGGAGCATTATCTGTTACCTCCAGGAGCCAGCGCCTACGATCTATATCGTCAGGTGCTGGTGATGGATGGCCACAATGCCACCGCACTGGCCAAACTGGCGGCACTGCCTGAGCGGGTCGCCCAGCAGGTGAGCACGGCCCTGGGTGTGGGAAAACTGGAGTATGCCGGCAATCTACTGAGCACCCTGGCCCAGCTCGCACCCACCGATTCGCAACTGGCCCCGCAGCGCAACCGCTTGACCCAGGCCTGGCTACAGCGGGCGACTCACGCTTTCAACCAGGGACAAGTGCGTCTCGCCCGTCTAGCCCTCGATCAGGCCCATAAGCTCCGCCCCGATGACCCCCATGTCAGGGCCCTCAGGCTGCGCTTGCAAAACAGTACAAC
>CAYOLM010000365.1:0-1783 GCA_964404785.1 uncultured Mizugakiibacter sp. | reverse complement strand
GGCAGTGGCTTGACCTCGCAGCGGGCCCGCGATCACTTGGTAGCGTTGTTGCGCGAGTCCGGTATTCGCCACCCCCAGGTATTGGAAGTGTTGCGTACTTTGCCTCGCCATTTGTTTCTGGATGAGGCCCTGGCTGCGCGAGCCTATGAGAATATCTCTCTGCCTATAGGGCTTGGGCAGACCATCTCCCAACCCTGGGTTGTGGCCAGGATGAGTGAGGTATTGCTGGAACAACAGCCCCGCAAGATCCTCGAGATCGGTACCGGTTCCGGCTATCAGGCCGCGGTGCTGTCGCGTTTGGTCGAGCAGGTGTATACCGTTGAGCGGATCGAGGATCTGCTGCGTCAGGCCCGGCGCCGTTTTCGGGCACTCAAATTGCAACACATCCGCTCTCGCCATGACGACGGCCGCCTGGGATGGCCGGACGAGGCCCCTTTCGATGCCATTATAGTTACCGCGGCGGGTGAAACCGTACCACCAGAATTATTCACCCAGTTGTCTCCAGGAGGGGTGTTACTGGGCCCATTTGGCCCTCCCGGTGATCAGAAACTGATGCGCTATACGCTTGATAATCAAGGCCAGGCACAGGGTGAAGAACTTGCCAGCGTTAGCTTTGTGCCCTTGCTGGGAGGGGTACTCTAATGCGCCTGTTCAGATCGATGTACATGCGCACTCTGGTTTGGGCACGACATCCTCATGCGGAACGTTATCTTGGTGGACTCAGTTTTATTGAGGCCTTTGCCTTTCCGATCCCGCCGGAACTGATGCTGGCCCCGATGTGTATTTCCGAGCCGAAGAAAGGCTGGCGTTATGCCAGCATCAGTCTACTGTTCTCGCTGCTCGGTTCGCTGGTCGGCTATGCCCTGGGCTATTTTGCCTTCGCTGCCCTGCAACCATTATTGCTTAAGTTGGGCTGGACCGATGCTATTGATCTTATCGTAGTGCAGTTGCGGGGTGACGTAGTTCTGCATCCCTGGACCATGTTTTGGCTACTGGTCTTGGCGGGCTTTACTCCGGTGCCGCTGAAGCTGTTTACCTGGGCTTCGGGCATTGTCGGCGTGCCCTTGGGGGCATTCGTTGCGGGCATGTTGGTCGGGCGTGGCAAGCGAGTCTACCTACTGGCCATACTGCTGCGCTGGATGGGGCCGCGCGCTGAGGTTTTCCTGCATCGCTGGATCGAATGGATCGGCTGGCTGTTGCTGGCCTTGCTTGCCATTCTGGCGCTGTGGTGGTTCGGTCTGCACTGAAGCTCGGCTATGCTTGAGCCTATGCGCCGTACCTTGCCCTTTCGATGGTTGCTCGTCGTGATTTTGGCTGGTTTTCTTGCCGCTTGTGCAAGCGAACCCCGAGTCGTATCGGTGCGCAGCTACTATCCTCCCGAAGCACGGGCTCAGGCCTATCCACCGGTGACGCGTGGACATTACCGAGTGAGGCTTGGCGACACCCTCTACAGCATCGCTTTTCGGCATGATATGGACTACCGCGATCTGGCTCGAATCAATCACATCAACGCACCCTATACAATCTTTCCCGGGCAGGTTTTAAGCCTGCATGCCCGGCCTGGTTTCAAGCAGCCATCCGCTCGGCCTATCCATTCAGCGACTGTGGCGCAGCGGCGGCGCCCCTCGCGCCCGGCATCGCTGGCATCCACCCACCCAGTAGCGAGGGCCGGGGCCGGGTCAGTGCGAATGGCTGCTCCCGTGTCGGTTTCACCCAGTATGTCAGCCGCCTTGGGTCCGGGCCGCCGTAAGGACGGGGTCGTGTGGTATTGGCCGTTGAAGGG
>CAYOLM010000364.1:0-1791 GCA_964404785.1 uncultured Mizugakiibacter sp. | reverse complement strand
GGCTGGACCTGATCGTACGTAGCGTAGTGTATCGATTTTTGTGGTTGCCCTTCATAAGACGTTGTGACCTAGTCATTGCCAATAGTGGTAACACGGCACGGCTTGCTGGTGGAGCTGGCGTGGTTTCCTATCGGGTCCGTATCGTGCACCCGGGTACGAATGTGCCACAAGTGGATCCGCGGGCCGCGACATGCTTTCGCAATGATCACAATCTGGGTGATGTGCCGCTGCTACTGTCTGTGGGCAGGCTGACATCGCGCAAAGGTTTAACCGACTTCGTGGGGCACAGCCTGGCAACAATTATTCATTGGTTTCCAGATATCCAGTTGCTGGTCATCGGCGATGAGGCGCAAGACGCGCTGCATCGCAGCTCGGGTAGTGGCCGCAACGCTGTGATTCAGGCGGCTGAGCAGCAGGGTTTGCAGTCTCACACCCGCTTCCTAAGTACGTGTTCGGAGTCAACCCTGCATGCTGCTTATGAGGCGGCCGATGTGCTGGTGTTTCCGGTGCGGGAAGTCCCAGGTGATGTTGAGGGCTTTGGCATGGTAGCCATTGAAGCTGCGGCGCATGGTACGCCAACGGTCGCCTTTGCGGTGGGTGGCGTGCCTGATGCCGTGGCCGAAAGTGTTTCAGGGTCGCTGGTTCCGGCCGGTAACTATGCAGGATTTGCTACAGCTATACGGCACTGGCTGGATTTACGCGAAAGCAAGCCTATTTCGCCATCGTGCCGAGACTTTGCGGGCCGATTTGCTTGGCCACGCTTTGGCGAACAGCTTCGTCGAGCCTTATCCGATACCCTGTCTCAGGTCGATAGGGATGTTGCATGAATACCGATGCGTTTCAACGCTTGCCGCCTGTCGCGCTAAATACAAAACTGTCGTTTGTGGATGCCGGCTTCGATGTGGTTCTGACTAGGTATGTCATCAAGCACGACCGTAAACATGGAGGTCGACGATATCCTTGGGCCGAGACCCGCCGTGACTTGTGTCCCGGCAGCGTTCCCTCGATGTTTGCCGCCCGGCTCAACGGCCTTGTTGCACAAGGCTCGAGTTTGACTTGCGGACTGTCAAGCACATGACCATGTCTCAACCGCAGCAACAGACCTCTGATCGCCCTGGCTCATCGACCCGTGGAACATCTGCGCTCGCCTGCATTATCGTCACCTACCAGCCTGATTTGCAGTTGCTTGGGCACCTGCTGAAAGCGCTTCCGGAGGATGCGGCCATGGTGCTGATCGATAATGCTTCATCTGGAAACGCTCCCACTGAACTGCGCAACCTGGTTATGGTGAAAGATCGTGTACGTCTCATCATCAATGACCGTAACCTTGGTCTGGCCGCTGCCGTTAATCAGGGTGCAAGTAAAGTGCAGAATACCTGGCCAGAAATCCATTTCCTGCTATTACTTGATCAGGATAGCGAACCGAAACCCGGTAGCGTCGAAGTTTTGATGGATAGCTTTACAGGCCTTATAGACGCCAGCCTCCCAGTTGGCTGTGTGGGTCCGAATCTGTTAGACCCCATTACCGGTCTGAGTCACGGATTTCATCAACACACCCGCTGGCGCTGGATGCGCGCGTACCCCGGACAAGGCAGCACCCGGCCGGTGCCCTGTGCCAATCTCAACGGCAGCGGCACCTTGGTTCCGATCGCCCTGTTTTTGGAACTTGGCGGCTTGGAAGAGACGCTGTTCATCGACCACGTGGATACGGAATGGGCGTTCCGAGTCCAGGCCGCAGGCTACGGCCTTTACGGCATCCCCCAGGCACGGTTCCTACACCGCATGGGCGAC
>CAYOLM010000363.1:0-1791 GCA_964404785.1 uncultured Mizugakiibacter sp. | reverse complement strand
GGGCATGACGAGAAAGGGAAAGCACGTACGTTGGTCCCCGCCATCATGAAAATCGGATGGTAGACCCCTCGTGTAACGTGAAAAGTTCTCAGGTCATCGCGGACATTGATGAAGCCTGATTCCAGGATTTCCTCACCATGAGACGTAAAGACTGTTTCCCCTTGGTCACTATGGCACTAAGTGATACACTTATGTCGATCTTGACGGATCCACAATGCGTATCTACAAGACCCGACCCTTCGACAAGTGGGTGGCCAAGGAAGGTCTGACCGATCCAGTGCTGGCTACAGCTGTGGCTGAAATAGAAGCGGGTCTGATTGATGCCGAGCTAGGCGGCCAAGTAGTCAAGAAGCGAGTGCCCCTGCCGGGACGAGGCAAGAGCGGTGGAGCGCGCACACTGCTAGCCTATCGCCAGAGCGACCGGGCCTTCTTCGTCTATGGCTTTGCCAAGAACGAGCGCGACAATATCAACGCCAGGGAGCTGAAGGCGCTGAAACAACTAGCGGCAATCCAGTTAGGACTGAGCGAGACCCAACTGCTGCACGCCCTGCACGCAGGTACCCTGATCGAGGTGAAATATGACTAGCCGACTACTCAAAACATTGCACGAAACCGCCGAGGACTTTGCCGCCATCGGGCTGATCGACACACAAACGATGCGGGAGTTTGATGTCGCCTGCTTACCGCCGGTGAAGGTGTACACCGCCCAGGAAATCAAGCGACTACGCCTCCACTGTCGGGCGAGTCAGAGCGTGTTTGCCGCCTATCTCAATACCAGTCCGTCCACGGTGCAAAAGTGGGAACGCGGCGACAAACACCCCAATGGACCGTCACTGAAACTGCTGAACCTGGTGGAGCGCAAGGGGCTGGAAGCACTCGCCTGAATATAAACAGGGTCTACCATCGGATTTTCATGATGGCGGAGACCCAGTGATGCACATTTCAACCGACCGCCAAGTGAACGGGTTTTCCGGCACGAGCAAGCATCTCTACCAGTGAGTCGATAGTAAACTTAGAAGCCTTCAGGTTCACCACATCAGAAACCCTGGGACGGGAAACCATCAATATCTCGGCAGCCTGGGACTGCTTGAGATCATTCTGCTGAATCCAGTAGGCGATTTCATTCATTAGCTGCTCCTTGAGCCCCCGTGCCACATCAATCTGCTTGCACGAGATCGCCTGCAGGCGCTCGGCCTCTTGCGGCTCAAAACCGAGGTCCAAAAAAAGATTGGACCCAGATACAGTCACATGACGAATCTCAGTATCGATCTTCATTTCTTACCCTTCCTCTTCCGAACTACTTCGCGATAACGAGTTTTGGTGATGGCCTTGTTGGCTTGGCTAGTCGCCTTGGTCTTCTTCTGAAAGCAATGCAGAACGTAAACTGCCTCTGCAAATTTGCTGACGTACATCACCCGAAAGACACCGTCATCCTCAGACAAACGCATTTCACGTACCCCAGATCCAAGCGTATCGAATGGCTTCCAATCCTCAGGATCAAAACCATTCTGCACCCGCCCAAGCTGAAAGCCGGCTTGGCGGAGAACGGCTAGCGGGAAGCTCTTCAAATCCTTCAGCGATGAGCCTGCCCAGCGAATCTCCTTCTCAGACTGTTCTCCAGACAGCACCGCCATAAATACCTCCTGTATAGAATTTTATACTACATGTCAGTAGAAGTGAAGCAAATGTGCCTGGGAAAGCGCATACGTTGACCCTTACCTGCGCGGGAATGACAAGAGGGGCACGGGCAACACAAGAAGTCTCCTCATCCCGGGCATCGACCCGGGATCC
>CAYOLM010000362.1:0-1811 GCA_964404785.1 uncultured Mizugakiibacter sp. | reverse complement strand
CCGATATGCTGGCGGATACCCGAGCGGTTCCGGATGGGGCATTTGCCCAGACCCCTCTGCATCCGCAGGCCGGTGCTACGGCTAGCTCTGCCAGACCGGCAGATGTTCGAGCTCGACCCAGCAACGATCCGCTTTGATCTGCGGCAGGGCCGTCGATCATTCTGTACTGGATCCAGCTTGCATCGGGTCCCAATACGCTGAGCGATCATTTCAGGCACGCAGCCGCGCCAGCGTGGTTTTATAGCGTGCGGCAATCGACTCGCGCTGCACATGACGACCTTCGTGTACCAGGCAACGATTATTGCGATACACCTCCCGGACTAGCGGAACATTGCCGGCAAAGATCCAGCTATCCAGTATTTCGTCGGCCTGGCGGGCCGCCAGCAAGGGGTGGCAAGCATCCAGGCTGACTGTCCCGGCAGCAGTCGTTATATCGCTGCAACCTGCCGCCTGCCAGCCCCCAGCCTGGGCGGCTGCAAACAGTCGCTCGCCAGTATGGGGAGTCGTTTCATTAGCTACCAGATTGCGACCCCGGCTGCGCAGGCGTTGGCCATATTCGAGCCAGCGCAGTTCCTCGACCGGCGAGACCGAGATATGGCTATCTGAACCAATACCCATACGTCCGCCGGCCTGGAGGTATTGCAACAACGGGAACAGGCCGTCGCCAAGATTGGCCTCGGTGGTGGGACATAGTCCGACCACGGCCCCAGTTGCTGCCAGACGATGAGTCTCGTCCTCATCCATGTGGGTGGCGTGAACCAGACACCAGCGCGCATCAACCGGAGCATGGTCGAGCAGCCAGGCCACCGGTCTTGCTCCTCGGGCGAGGCGACAATCCTCCACTTCAGCGGTCTGTTCAGCGATATGAATATGGATGGGGCCATTTTGGACAAGGCTATTTTCGAGCAGCATCGTCATGGCTGGTGCGGGCACCGCGCGCAAGGAATGGAACGCCAGGCCAAGGTGCAGCCCAGGGTAGCGGGTATGCAAATCACCGAGTAGCTGCAGGAACGTCTCGACATCGTGGGCAAAACGACGTTGCGGTGCTTCGAGAGGCCGGCCATCAAAACCACCCTGCATGTACAGAACGGGTAGCAAGGTCAGGCCAATGCCGGTTTCTTGTGCTGCTGCGACCAGTGCATCGGCCATGGCGGAAGTCGGTGTGTAGGCCTGGCCATCCCGGCGATGATGCAGATAGTGGAACTCACAAACATGGGTATAGCCTGATTCCAACATCTCTGCATAGAGTTGGGCCGCAATTGCGTGCAGGTCTGCAGGTTCGATGCGGGCGGTAAACCGGTACATCGCTTCACGCCAGGTCCAAAAGCTATCTACCTCCGATCCGCGGTGTTCGGCCAATCCAGCCATGGCGCGCTGCAAGGCGTGTGAGTGCAGATTGACCAGGCCGGGTAGAATCCAGTCGGTGTCTGCTCTTGTCGGGCCGGCCAGTTTGGCGGTGGGAGGACGCCACCCGGAAGGTGTCCAGAAACATGCTGAGTCCACTGATTCACTCATTGATGGCCACTCCGGTTCGCTGCTCAGGTTTGGTGTCAAACACCAGCCACTGCCAAGCATGCCATGAGTTTCGGCATAATGGGCCATGACCTCGCCGATTTTGCCCCGACCCGAACAACTGCCTGTTGAAGACCGACCCCCTCCCTATCGTCATCATGGCCATCAGTCCGAGCCGGATCCCACGCCTTGGCGACGTCGATTAGTCCTTTGGGGGAGTGCGATCGTTGCCGGACTGGTCTCAGTATTTTTCGTCAAGACGACAACCTGGGCCTACGACTTCTTCGTCTGGATGATCA
>CAYOLM010000361.1:0-1815 GCA_964404785.1 uncultured Mizugakiibacter sp. | reverse complement strand
CAACTCGGACGGGAGTCTTCATGATTAGGTCCTCTTTGATTCGAAGGGAATAAATAAACTAAAAAAAGATCAATAGGCGGGATGGGTGGCACTCCAAAGCGGATCCCATGCCAGCCCGAATCAGCGTAGTTCGGCAATAAAATCAGTGATGCGTTGCAGGCCTGGGGCAAGCTGCTTCTCGGCACAGGTATAGGAAATGCGAAAGGCCTCAGGCTCACCGAAAGCAGAGCCCGGCACACAGGCGACGGTCTTGCTCTCCAGCAAGGCAGCACAAAACTCCAGGCTGTTATTGATCGTCTTGCCCTGATGTTGCTTACCGAAGGTACTGGAAATATTGGGAAATGCGTAAAAGGCACCTTGCGGTCGTGGACAACTCAGACCGGGTATTGCCTGTAGGGCGGCGAGAACCTGGTCGCGGCGCAAGGCAAACTCACGGGCCTTGGCCTCCGGCACATCCTGGGGCCCGCTCAAAGCGGCCACAGCGGCGACCGTAGTGATTTCAGGAATACTGGATATGTGGTTGGAATTGAGCACCGTGACCGCGTTGGCCACTGCCACCGGACCGGCCATGAAACCTACCCGCCACCCGGGCATACCGTAGGTTTTGGACAACGAGTCGACGAAGATCACCCGCTCCCGCAATTCCGGGCGCAAATGCATGAAATTGTGATAGCCGATGCCATCGAAGACCATGCGGTGATAGATATCGTCAGTGACGATCCAAGTATCAGGCTTAGTGACCAGCACATCGGCCAAGGCCGCGATTTCATCACGGGTATAGACCATGCCCGTCGGATTAGAGGGGTTATTGAAGAAGAATAACTTGGTTTTCGGAGTCAACGCGGCATCGAGCTGGGCCGGGGTGAGTTTGTAGTTCTGACTCGACGGACAGGGCAGCAGCTTGACCTTGGCGCCGACAATCTCGGCAACATCCATATAGCTGGTCCAGTACGGAGTCGGAAAGGCAAACTCGTCACCCTCGTCGAGCAACGCCTCGGCAAGATTGTAGAGTACGTGCTTGGCACCAATGCCAGTGGATAGATTCTCACGGCCATAATCAACGAACCCGGCCTTGGCAATATGCGCCAGAAACGCATCGAGAAGATCGGCCCGACCACGGTTAGAGCCATACTGCCCGGAATCTTTCGCCAAGGCCTCGCGTACCGCATCGTACACATGTTGGCCAGGTAGAAAGTTGGGTACCCCTATGGAAAAATTGACGACATCATGCCCCTCGTCACGAAGCTGCCGGGCTTTTTCGGCAATCATCATGATGGCGCTGGGTTTGGCGCGGGCCATGCGCTGGGCGAGTTTGGGCATGGATCGTTCTCACATCAGGAAGAAAATTAACACTGCCATGCTACCACGCCGCAGGTACTGTCTATGCTGCCAGACGACCGGTACAAAACGGTGACATTGAGACGTCACTTTACGATAGGAAGCCGCCGACCTTCCCCCTAAAGACGAGATATCACACCTCCCTTTGCTTCAAAAGGGACAGGTCTTGTTTTGCCATATCTGAGCTACGATCATCAAGACCTGCCTACCCTTCAGCTCCTGGCGTCTTTACAGGTTATCGGTGGACTGAATGAACGCGGTGACGCGAGCGTGTAACTGCTTGAGGGACGGAACATGTACGTAAACCATGTGCCCGGAGGGATAAAAGGCGTATTCGATATTTTTTTGCAGACGCCGAGCCATAGGTAGTTGCCGCATCTGGTAAATAGCAGCATAGAACGGCGTAGCCAGATCGAAATAGCCGCCGTTGAGCATAACCTTGAGATCAGGATCGGCAGTCATCGCCGCAGCCAGATC
>CAYOLM010000360.1:0-1823 GCA_964404785.1 uncultured Mizugakiibacter sp. | reverse complement strand
GCACACTGAGCAGCAGCGCCCGGGAATCTGCCTGTCCTGGCGTCACCGGGCCCAGGATCAGGATCAGCGGTAAGGCCAGCATATTGAACACCAGGCTGGTGACAAAAAGTGCCAGTACGGTTTGTACCCAGCGCCCGCTCTGTTGGCGGAGCCGCAGCAGCAACCACGCCATACCCGCTTCATAGCTCACCAGCAGCAAAGCCAAGCCGATCGGCAGCGTCTGTGTCTGGGCCCATGCTCCGACAACAATCAAGATCATCAAAGCCACGGCCAGACCCACCGCCCATGCCGGCCGATAAGGCATATCCTGGGGACCACAGCGCAAACGCAACAGCTGACGTATTCTGGAGATCAATTCAGTCATGCAGTGAGTACGGATGGATACCTTGGAGAATGAAATCAAACTGGACGTTCGGGGCATGGCTTGTCCGGCACCGATGCGGGCCTTGCGCAGGGTACTGCGGGAATCTCCCCAGACTATGGTTATTTATCTAGTCGGTGATGATCCGCACCTTGAACTGGACGTAGCCGCCTATTGTGCACGCAGCGCCCACCATCTACTTTCTGTGGCCCGAACCGGCTCGACCATACACTTACGAATACATCGCTAGCCCGGCTATTTCGTGAATTGCCACGGATGATCGCTACATAGAACCATCCCGCCTTACCCCACCCGCAACAACTAATCAGCCACTACCTGGGGCCGCTGCAAAACCTCAAGAATCCGGCAGAAAATCGCCTCGACCTGACCGATGCCATCCACAACCTTAAGCAGCTGGGTCTTGGCATAATGAGCGGCAAGTGGCGCGGTCTGCTCCTGATAGATTTGCAACCGTTTACGCACCGTCTCGGGAGTATCGTCGGTACGACCCTCAGCTTGAGCCCGTAAAGCCGTGCGCGCAACGATGGCATCGATAGGGACTTCCAGCTTGACTACCGCGCTCAGTGGCTGACCCAAGCGCTGTAACAACTGATCCAAGGCATCGGCTTGGGCAAGATTGCGAGGGTAACCGTCAAGAATGAACCCATCAGCTACGTCGGCACGGCCGAGACGATCCTCAAGCATGCTCAGTACAATGGCATCGGAAACCAAGTGCCCGGCATCCATGACCGCCTTGGCCTTGAGACCCAGCGGGGTGCCTTCAGCGACGGCTGCGCGCAACAGGTCACCGGTGGAAATATGCGGCACCCCAAACTCGGATGTAAGCCGAGTTGCCTGGGTTCCCTTGCCCGAACCGGGCGCGCCGAGAAGAACGAGTCGCATATTGAGTTGCCTTGGATATCGTGAGCAGTCACGTATCCGTTATGCTTGAATACCAACCGTCAAACTATCTGCTGCACTGTGCCGGAGTCAAACCCGGCAGCCAAATCCACTGGAGTCATCATGTCCCGAGGCAAGCTTGTATATGCTCAGTCCGGCGGGGTCACCGCCGTCATCAATGCCACGGCCTCGGCGGTCATCCGTACCGCTCGCCTGAACCGGGTGAAAGTCTATGCCGGACGCAACGGCATTCTCGGAATCCTCAACGAGGATCTGATCGACACATCAAAAGAAACGCTCACTGCCATCCGAGCCCTGGCCCACACGCCGGGTGGAGCGTTCGGCTCATGCCGCTTCAAACTGCAGTCCATCGAACAGGACCGGCCCCGCTACGAACGTCTGATTAATGTTTTGGCCGCCCACGATATCCGCTATTTTTTATACAACGGTGGTAATGACTCGGCCGACACCGTGCTGAAAATTGCCCAGGTCAGCAAAATCCTGGGTTACCCCCTCACTTGTGTAGGCGTGCCCAAAACCGTCGACAATGATCTGGCCATCA
>CAYOLM010000359.1:0-1825 GCA_964404785.1 uncultured Mizugakiibacter sp. | reverse complement strand
GCTTGCGAGTCACATCGGCCAAGCAAAAGACGCTCAGGTAAAGAGGGATACGAAATGATCCTTCGTCAAACACTGCTCGCCGTCCCACCGGTAGGCCACCAGTTTCTTGCCTGCCTTCGCTGCACTGTAATCCACACAGACCACATTGCTCGCCAGCGGCCCGGGCTCGCCATCCAGCCAGTAATGGCCAATGAACACCGGCGGTGCATCCGTTGCATAGCCCGCATCGGCCGGCCATTCACCATGCCAGCGGATGCCATCAAGCTGCTCCCTCATGGCCGGCGATGCCAGAATGGCATCGCTCAACAGAGTGGGCGCCTTGTTCAGCCACCAACGTATCCGCGTCTGCGTGCGCAACACACCGTAACTGTCGCGGTAACCGACCCCATTCGGCATGGAAATTTCCAACCCCTTCAACAGACACTCGATTGCCGCGAATGCTTCCGATCCCTTGCGGCTCGCCTTGACCAGCAACGTATCCGACAGGTGTGCGTGCGGATCGGCCTCGCGTTCCACCACCGCGAGATGGCGCGCCACCCACGATGCATGCACCACCCGCAACTCGCCGAAATCAAGCCACATCGGCAACGTCCGGAACCAGGCAATCGCCGCGTCGTGTGCCGCATCGCTTCCCGCCATCTCTGCCAGGAACACGCGGTGCTGTCTGAGATTTTTCTTGCTGCGCGGGCGCAAATATTCGCCCGTCCGCTCCGGGTCCCGCGTGTGGTACGCCACTGCGTTGAACTCATGATTCCCCATCACCGCCCACGCTTCGCCGGCTGCCGTCATGCGCCTGACGATATCGAGCACGTGCCGTGCATTCGGATTGCGGTCGATATAGTCGCCAACGAATACCGCCTGGCGCACCCCCCCGGGGTAGCGCCATACATCGCTCCACTGGTGGTAACCCAACTTCTTCAGCAATGCTTCCAGCGGCCCCGCCTGCCCGTGAATATCGCCGATGATGTCGTAGCCGCAGGGTTGTGCCATGTCAATTTATCTCTGGGTCGAACGCACTGCTCGATGCCAAACTACAGGTTTCATTTTGCTCTTGTATCCGGTGGCAGCGGCAGCCCGGACTACGTGCATGATGAGACCCGGCAAACACCGCAATACTCTCATCATTGGACCAATAAACCACAGAAGCAGTAACTCGTCAGGAGAAAGTGATTTGCTTGACGCTCTGGTTCGGTCAATAGTATGGTCATGCGTAGCCCTAAAATGCCTCGGCCGGAATTTTACACCGTGTCGAACCCAAAATAGAGAGCGTAACCTTTCTGGTTTCTGTTGGGCGAACTTCAGAGTCGCCGCCGTATCGAAGTACAGGGTGTTAGCTACCTCACATACGGTTCTTTGGAGCTCATCCACCCCGCCGACGGCAGTAAGGCGCTCGCTTGTGGCGAAGTGAGGTGGCATGATGACAGCCTCTAACTCTGCTGGCGCAGGGGGGTGGCTATGTCGCAGAATATTCGCGCCCTGAGCGCACGTCGGGGCAGAAAACAGGGTCTGTTGATTGAGGCACTGCAGGAGGCGGCACAGGCAACCGGCACGCTTTCCCCGGCCCAACTCCGGGCACTGGCCGAGGAAAGCCTGGTGTCCCGAGCGTCGTTGTTGGGCACTACATCCTTCTACGATTTCCTCGGCGCAGACAACCGTAATAAGCAGACTTATATCTGCAATGGCACGGTCTGCCTGTTGACGGGGGGGCAAAAGACGGTTCGCGTCCGGCTGGCGGAGCGGTTTGTGGATGAACAGATCGGTGAGACCACCTGCCTAGCAGCCTGTCGGGCTTGAACAAACGCAAAACCGTTGAACTGCAAACGTG
>CAYOLM010000358.1:0-1833 GCA_964404785.1 uncultured Mizugakiibacter sp. | reverse complement strand
GGTACCTACGAGATTATGTTGCCGCAAGATGTAGGCATCGCCGAGACCCGGTTGGTGCTGGGCAAGCATTCCGGTCGGGCCGCTTTGCGTCAGCGCCTGCAGGTGTTGGGTCATACACCGAGCCGGGCCGCGCTGGATGCGATCTTTGTGCAGTTCAAGGTGCTGGCCGACAAGAAGCGCGAGATCCACGACGCGGATCTGGAGGCAATCGCCCTGGGTCAGGATCCCGATGCCGTGGGTCCGTGGCAGATCGTGCAGCTGAATTCCGCCACGCATCTGGGGGGTAGCGCGTCGGCCTCAGTCAGGCTGGTTCACGAGGATGGCCGGGAAACCAACGGAGTGGCGAATGGCGATGGTCCGGTGGACGCCGTACTGCGGGCGCTCGAACGTGCCAGCTGCTATGACCTGAGGTGGACCGACTTCAACGTACGTTCGGTCAGCGAGGGTGGTGATGCTCAGGGTCAGGCCCAGCTCACCGCCCGACACGGCCAACGCGATTGGCGCGGCCAGGGTGTCAGCACCGACATTGTCGAAGCAACCGCACTGGCGGCGCTGGCCATCGTCAACCATATCGAGCGCCAGACCCCGACTCATGTGCCGGCAGCGGCCACCCATCCATAACCCCAAGGAGTCCTTCATGAGCACCGCTTTTCTGTGGCACAACGGTCAGATCAAACCCTGGGCTGAAGCCACCGTTCACGTCAGCACCCATGCCTTGCACTACGGCTCTTCGGTATTTGAGGGCGAACGCGTTTACGCCACGCCGCAGGGACCGGCCTACTTTCGTCTTGCCGAGCACACCCAGCGACTGTTTGAGTCGGCCAGGGTTTATGAAATCGAGATCGGTTATAGCGAGGAGACCATCTTCGCAGCCTGTCTGGAGCTAATCCGCGTCAACCAAATGCGCTCAGCCTATGTGCGTCCGATCGTGTTTCGCGGTGCGGGTGGCCTGGGCATCATTCCCGGTGCCGATGCTCCGGTGGATGTGGCAATCATGGCCCTGGAATGGGGTGCCTACCTCGGCGAGGCGATCGAACATGGTGCGGATGTGTGTGTCTCATCGTGGAACCGCCCGGCACCTAATACC
Organism: uncultured Mizugakiibacter sp.; assembly: GCA_964404785.1. Lineage (GTDB taxonomy): Bacteria > Pseudomonadota > Gammaproteobacteria > Xanthomonadales > Rhodanobacteraceae > Metallibacterium. Next base: position 746 of record CAYOLM010000358.1, on the reverse strand, counting down.
ATACCGAGCTGGGCCAAGGCGGGCGGCAATTACCTGTCGAGTCAGCTGATTGCACTCGAGGCGCAGCGTAACGGCTATGACGAAGGTATCGCCCTGGGTAGTAACGGTTTGCTTAGCGAAGGTGCCGGTGAGAACCTGTTTTTAGTTAAGTGCGGCAAGTTACTCACCCCGCCAACCAGCGCCGGTATCCTGGCTGGTATCACCCGCAATACGGTGATCACCCTGGCCGCAGATCTGGGTTTGACAGTGGAAGAGCGTGACCTGCCGCGCGAGGCACTGTACAGCGCCGATGAACTCTTTATGGCCGGTACCGCTGCTGAAATTACCCCGGTACGTTCGGTTGATCGCAAGAACATCGGTACTGGCACCCCGGGCCCGATCACCCGTGCCCTGCAGCAGGCTTTTTTCGGTTTGTTCGACGGCCGTACCGAGGATCGTTGGGGCTGGCTGACGCCGGTGCATGTGGCCAGTTCTGCCGACACTCCGCTGCAGGTGACCGTATGAAAGCCAGAGCACTGTTAGAGGCGGTACAGATCGCCCCGACTCACACTATTTCCGACCCTGTTTCGATCCACTGGGATGGCGTCGTCCCGATCGCTGCACTTTTATCCACCCATGTTGAGCTAGGAGTTACTGTATGAACACAAATACCCATCCGAATCCTCTCGCCAATGCCCGTATTGCCGTGATTGGCTATGGCAGCCAGGGCCGTGCCCATGCTCTCAACCTGCATGACTCCGGTCTCG
>CAYOLM010000357.1:0-1837 GCA_964404785.1 uncultured Mizugakiibacter sp. | reverse complement strand
CCAGCAACCAGTACCCAGCAGTGGTAGCCCGTCTGCAGACAATCACGAAAAATACCCGGACTCCAGGGAAATTCGTAGGCCATAGCTTCTATGGAGGCAACCTGAGTAAGATCCTCACGCCGCATCCGGCGGATCTGCAGAGGTTCGCTGACCGGTACGGCAACCATCAGGCCAGCCTCCCCCGCAGTAGCGTTTTTACTGCCAACCACAAGCTGCGTTTACGAGCCGGCTCAGCCAACATGTCACTGGGTGCATCGGCATGCACGATTAGACAGCGATCGGACGCCTCCCGGGATACCGTCCGCTCCAGCTCCACTGCGGCTTCCCGACCCAATACGAGACAGGCCTGTGCCGCGCCAATCTGTGCTTTCGCTGCATTGGCTTCAAGCCAGGGCGCCCGCTGCATTTCTGCTGGCAATGCTAGCAAAGCATTGCGCAGCAAGGTCTGCTGACGCGGCTGGGATGCGGCTCCTGCGGGCAAAATAACCAGCAAGGGTACCTTTTGCCGGCTGGGTAGTGGCGAGGCCAAAGCAACGACCGTAGCCGTAGCAGGTGGCGTGGATAGCCGAGGCTCTCCTACCCCAACCCGCTGCTTACCCTGGGCAGGAAGCGGCGTGGTAACTGACACTTGGCGCCGCTGCAGCGGCAACACACCCAATTCACGCAGACACCGATCCCGCCATGCAGAAAGAGGTTGCCTCACTGTGTCCATGGCTGCCATCAGGCACGAGTACCTCGCCGCCGTCGGCGATGTGTGGCCCGTACCCATATGGTCCACACGGGTCCAGACAGTACATACAGGAGAAATACCACAAACAGTACCCGTGGAGGGTCAATGGTCAGTGCCACCAGCACCAGTACCACGACCAGGATGGCTAGAAAGGGAACTTTTTCACCTACTGGCCAGCCTTTGAAACTGATGTAACGAAAGCGGCTGACCATAAGTAAGCCTGTTGGCACAACCAAAGCCAGGGTCAGAAAAACCAGTGATCTTCCAGAAAAATCCAGGCTTGAGGCGGCCCACACGTAACTCATCAGCAGCCCGGCCGCAGCGGGACTAGCCAGTCCCTGGAAGTAACGTTTGTCAATAACTCCAACCTGAGTATTAAATCGGGCCAGCCGTAAGGCGGCACAAGCCGCATACAAAAAGGCTGCAGTCCAGCCAATCTTGCCCCATACCGGCCCGAAGTGACGCAAATCTGCCAGCGACCAGGTGTACAGCACGAGACTGGGGGCCAGGCCAAAGCTGACCAGATCCGACAGCGAGTCGTATTGCACACCAAATTCGCTCTGGGTATGCGTCAGACGGGCAATCCGCCCATCCAGACCATCCAGAATGGCTGCCACGAACACGGCGATTACAGCATGTGCAAAATCGCCATCGATGGCCGCAACAATGGCGTAAAAACCCGCAAACATTGCTCCGGTTGTGAACAAGTTTGGCAGTAGGTAGATGCCTCGGCGAGGTGGGGCGTAGCGGGTGGGTGGCTCATTCATAGATGGGTCTCGATTGCAATCGCAGTGTAAACCATGTTGCCGCATTGCCTACCCTTTCACATGCCAGCACCCAGCAGTTGCGGTAGAGTGAGTCCATATCATCATCGGGAGCCATTATGCGCCGCTCCGTACTCTTGACTGCTTTGCTACTGCTGTTTTGGTCATTACTCGCTACTGCCCAGGTTTATACCTGGATCGACAGTGGGGGAGTTCGGCATTTTTCGCAATCTCCACCGCCCCAGGGCGTCACCTACAAGGTACTGCTCATCAATAGCGACACCCAGACTGCCGGTAGCGCCGCCAGCCCTTCTCGGGATCTTGCCCCAAGCCGCCAAGCCAG
>CAYOLM010000356.1:0-1841 GCA_964404785.1 uncultured Mizugakiibacter sp. | reverse complement strand
AGCAGTCGTGGGGTGAACAACGCGACCTATCAAGAGGATAGGTGAGATACGAACGAGTGCCCAACATCGCCAGTGGCTCGCACCGTAGGTTTTTAGAGATTCCCAATAGTATGATCAAGCAAGAACACGATCGACAGCCTGGGTGAGTTCTGAGCAGGCCATAATGCTGCATCAGTTCTGGTAGGGCTGCGACAGCGCTGTATCAACAAGCAGCGTATCGTGCCCCCATTGAAGCACGCAGCGAGTACCGTTATGAATTCATCCCCATCAGTCCCATCTTCCGTTGCCCTGGTCTGGCGTTCGCAATGGCAGGCTTTGCAGGAACATGCCGGACAACTCGGTCCCCGTCATTTGAGCGAATTGTTTGCCGCTGACCCGCTACGTGGCGAACGGCTGCAGGCTGAGGCGGCTGGACTGTATCTCGATTATTCCAAGCAGCGCGTCACTGACGAAACCTTGCGCTTGTTGCGGGAACTGGCCAGTGCCTGCAGCTTGGAGGAACGTATTACGGCTATGTTTCGTGGCGACAAAATCAACATGACCGAGGATCGTGCGGTGTTGCACGTGGCATTGCGGGCCCCGGCCGATGCACAACTTTACGTCGACGGTCGCAACATCGTGCCGGATGTACAGGCGGTGCTCAAGCGCATGGCGACATTTGCCGAAAGTGTGCGCAGCGGGGCCTGGACCGGCTATACCGGTAAACGGGTACGTAACGTAATCAATATCGGTATTGGCGGTTCCGATCTGGGCCCGGTGATGGCTTACGAGGCACTGCGTGCCTACAGTCAGCGCGATTTACGTTTCCGTTTTGTATCCAACGTAGACAGCACCGATTTCGTCGAGGCTACGCGTGACCTTGATCCGGCCGAGACCCTGTTCATCATTTGCTCGAAAACCTTCACCACCCTGGAAACACTGACCAATGCCTACGCCGCCCGGGATTGGTGCCTGCAAGCGCTTAGCGCTGCCGGCGTTGCGGACAGCCAGGTGGTTGCCAAGCACTTTGTCGCCGTCTCCACCCATGCCGATGGAGTGGCAGAGTTCGGCATCGATACGGCGCAGATGTTTGGATTCTGGGACTGGGTCGGCGGTCGCTATTCGATGGATGCTGCGATCGGCTTGTCGACCATGCTGGCGATCGGTGCGGACCACTTTCAAGCAATGCTGGCCGGTTTTCATGCCTTGGATGAGCATTTTCGTACTGCGCCACTGGATCGTAATCTACCGGTCCTAATGGGTCTGCTGGCGGTCTGGAATACCAATTTTCTTGGGGCATCGACTGTGGCCGTGCTGCCTTATGAGCAATACCTCAAGCGCTTCCCGGCATATCTGCAGCAATTAACGATGGAGAGTAACGGCAAGCATGTCACCCTCAATGGCGCACGGGTGCATTGCGCCACCGGGCCGATCTATTGGGGCGAGCCGGGCACCAACGGCCAGCATTCGTTCTATCAGCTGATTCATCAGGGCACCCGCCTGATTCCCTGTGATTTCATCGGCTTCTGCCAGGCACTCAATCCCATGCCCAATCGGCAGGGTGGGGATCCGCATGATCTGCTAATGGCGAATCTGTTCGCGCAGAGCGAGGCGTTGGCGTTCGGCAAGAGTGCCGATCAAGTAAAAGCTGAAGGTACGCCGGCGGCACTGGTGCCGCATCGCACCTTTGAGGGTAACCGGCCGAGTACCACCATTCTCGCTCAGCGGCTTGATCCGTACACACTGGGGGCCCTGATCGCGCTGTACGAGCACAGCGTGTTCGTACAGGGAGTCATCTGGAACATTGATTCGTTTGACCAGTGGGGAGTAGAACTGGGCAAGGCGCTGGCCAAGTGCACCGC
>CAYOLM010000355.1:0-1852 GCA_964404785.1 uncultured Mizugakiibacter sp. | reverse complement strand
CTGGCCATGAGTAAGGTCTACACCTTTGGGCCTACTTTTCGGGCCGAAAACTCCAACACCTCTCGGCATCTGGCAGAATTCTGGATGGTCGAACCGGAGATCGCCTTCGCCGACCTCATTGATAACGCCACGCTTGCCGAAGGATTTCTCAAAGCTATTTTCTGTGCCATATTGGATGAACGTAGTGACGATATGGCTTTTTTCGCCCAACGGATCGAACCCACAGCACTAACCCGTATGCAGGCCTTGGTGAAGGCTCCATTTGAACGAATTGAGTACAGTGAAGCCATTAATATCCTGAAAAAGGCCAATCGCCCTTTCACTTTTCCAGTGGAATGGGGCATTGATTTACAAACCGAGCACGAACGCTACTTGGCCGAAGATCACATTGGCCGACCGGTGGTGGTCATGAACTATCCCGAAGCCATCAAGGCTTTTTACATGCGTCTGAACGATGATGGCCGGACTGTTGCTGCCATGGATGTGCTGGCCCCGGGCATCGGCGAAATCATCGGTGGCAGTCAACGTGAGGAACGCCTGGACATCCTCGACCGGCGTATCGCCCAATTTGGTCTGAATGTCGCCGACTACACCTGGTACCGCGACCTGCGCCGCTATGGAACTGTACCGCACGCCGGCTTCGGGCTCGGCTTCGAGCGCCTGCTCTGCTACATCTGTGGGCTGACCAATATCCGCGATGTCATCCCCTATCCACGCGCTCCCGGACAAGCTAGTTTCTAAGCCGCCACCACCAGTCATCCGAGACTTCAGCCGGTCACGTAACCGCCACCGAAGCTGCGGAGGAATACACTGAAGGCATGCCGCATCATGGAGTTTCCCATGCGCATGATCGCTTTTGTTGTGCTTTTACTGGGGGGCGTGTCGGCACCCTCTTTTGCTCAGATTCCGCCCACGCAGGCGGAATGGCTGCAGGCGCAAATCGTGGCTATGCACAAGTCCGACCGAATTCTCGACCAGGTCGATAAGGCCCACGGGCTGCTGGGGCAGTTACAGCTACTTAAAAACACCTATAACAGCAATAATAGTCCCGCCTTTCGAGATATATTCGGCCAATATCTGAGCTGGTACCAGACCTTCATTGGCAACTATGTCGGCGCCGAGCATAGTTTTTCGATCGGCGAACGGGCCTCTGCCGCCGATGCGGCGTCACCTCTCGCTCAGCCGGGAATCTGGCACCCCGTCAACGCCGTAACGGCGATCGCGCAGCTTGCAGAGCAGCGCCGGGCAATATTCTTCAATGAGAATCACTCAGCACCGATCAGCCGTACCTTGACCGTAGAATTGCTGGCAAAACTGCGCCAGGAAGGGTTCAATACTTTTGCCTCCGAAACCCTCTACCAAAAGAACATGGCGGCACTGAAAAAACGTGGCTATCCGATTGCCGCTAGCGGCTTTTACACCCGCGAACCGGTGTACGCAGAAATGATCCGCACCGCACTCCACCTGGGCTATCGCGTCATCGCCTATGAAGATGAAACCGGAGTCAGCGGCGACGCCCGGGAACACCAACAAGCTGAAAATCTCTACCAACGTGCCTTTGTCGGCCATCCGCAGGCCCGACTGGTCTTGAATGCCGGCTTTGCACACGTACAGAAACGGGGCCGTTATCTCGGTGGTCGATCCATGGCAGAGCATTTCATGCAGATCAGTAAAATCGATCCTCTGGTAATCGAACAGACCATGTTGTTCGGCCACATCGACAATGTAGACAACCATCCGCTATGGACTGCCGTCATTCACGCTCTGCACCCCACTCGACCCATTGTTTTCCTCAATGGGCAAGGGCAAGCTTGGTCGCTGCGTCCAGGTGCCTATGACGTAAGTGTATTTT
>CAYOLM010000354.1:0-1861 GCA_964404785.1 uncultured Mizugakiibacter sp. | reverse complement strand
TTCTTGAGGAGGGGAATATCACCGTTCCGGCGACACGCCTCTCTGACGGTACGCTCCGCTACCTGTGCCTGCTGGCCATTCTATGTGACCCAAAACCGCCGCCGCTGGTCTGTATCGAAGAACCGGAGCTGGGTCTCCATCCCGACATTCTGCCAACCCTCAGCGAGTTGTTGCGTGAAGCGTCCGAGCGTTGCCAATTGATCGTGACAACGCATTCTGACGTGCTGGTGGATGCGCTGACTGACACGCCGGAAAGCGTTGTTGTCTGCGAAAAACACAATGGCCAGACAGAGATGCGGCGGCTGAATAAGGATGATCTTTCAGAGTGGCTGGAGCGTTACAGTCTTGGCGAGCTGTGGCGCAAAGGTGAACTCGGAGGCAACCGCTGGTGAGTATCAAGATCTACGTGGAAGGTGGCGGCGATACCCGTGACCTGAAATCGAGGTGCCGCCGGGGATTCAGCGAATTTCTCCGCAAGTCGGGGCTGGAAGGCCGCATGCCGCACATCGTCGCCTGTGGTGGCCGGCAAAGTGCATATGACGATTTTTGCACGGCGCTGAAAAAAGCAGGCGGTGACGAGTTCATTGTCCTGTTGGTTGACAGCGAAGATGCCGTAGCTGCAGGTGATGGGCCTTGGTCGCACCTCAAAGCCCGCGATAACTGGGAGAAACCGGTGGCGGTCACTGATGACAACGTTCATCTGATGGTGTGGTGTATGGAAGCCTGGTTTGTTGCGGATCGCGAAACCCTGGCCGCATTCTTTGGCCAGAATTTCAATGCAAACGCGCTGCCCGCCCGGGAAGATGTAGAGAATATCAGTAAATCGGATCTCTACACGGCGCTTGAAAACGCCACCCGGACCTGCCGCAAGGGAAAGTACGGCAAGGGGCGACATTCCTTCGACATGCTTGCGCAGTTAGATCCTGCGAAAGTAACAGCAGCTTCACCCCATGCCAAACGCCTCATCAACACGCTGCTGGACAAGGCATAGGACAACATAATGAAAACCTTGGCCTCCAATCTCAGAAAACAGCTCGAACGCACCGTCGTCCAGGCGCGGGATATCGCCGAAGAGGGTGCCCGTGCGGCGCTGGAGGCGCTTGCTGTGCATCACCATGAGCCCTACGGGCACATGAGTTCAGAGCAGCGCACTCTGCGTCGGCGACTACGCGCCCACGCGCGGCAGCTCGGTGATCGGCTCGATGCGCGTTCCGGCCGTCACGGCATTGATCACCTGGTGCACGAGTGTGCCTACGAGCATTGGCATGGAATGCTCTTTGCCCGCTTTCTCGCCGAGAATCATCTGCTTATCGAGCCCGAGATGGGTGTCTCCATTTCGCTGAAGGAATGCGAGGAACTGGCGAAGGAGGAGGGTATCGACAGATGGGTGCTTGCCGCGCGTTTTGCTCATCACATGCTTCCTCAGGTGTTCCGGCCCGAACACCCGGTATTCGAGGTTCAGTATGCGCGGGAGCACCGATTGAAATTGGAAGATCTGGTCGAAAGTCTGCCGCCCGATGTGTTCACGGCGACGGACTCGCTCGGCTGGGTGTACCAGTTCTGGCAGTCCAAGAAGAAGGATGAGGTCAACCGATCCGAGGTCAAGATCGGGGCGGATGAGCTGCCCGCCGTGACCCAGCTCTTTACCGAACCCTACATGGTGCAGTTTCTACTGCACAACTCACTCGGGGCGTGGTGGGTCAGCCGGCATCCCGGCAAGCCCTGTCCCGTCGATCTGACCTATCTGAGATTTGCCCCCTCTCCCCAGGGGGGAGATGGCCGGGGTGAGGGGGAAAAGAAAGTACCGGCCGCCGGCGGATTCGAGGGCTGGCCCGACGAACTCTCTGCATTCCGCCTGCTC
>CAYOLM010000353.1:0-1870 GCA_964404785.1 uncultured Mizugakiibacter sp. | reverse complement strand
CCCTCAACCGAGCGTTGCCGCAAATCCGCATAGACCCCTCCCTGGACAATCCCAAACAGCGCATTAGGATTACCTTCGTGCCCACGCTTACAGCGCTCGGCCCATCGCAACGACCGCTGCATAGATTCCTCAGCCTGTACTTCGGTGGCGGGATAGGGCGTGCACTCATCGAAAACCATTGCAATATCCGAGTTAAGTATGCGCTGGATGCGCATGGACTCCTCGGCACTGAGAAATACCTTCGAGCCATCTACGGGTGAGGCAAAGGCCACCCCCTCCTCACTAATTGTTCTCCGGTGCGCCAGGGAAAACACCTGAAAGCCACCCGAATCGGTAAGAATTGGCCCTTCCCAACGCATAAAACCGTGCAAGCCACCAAAGCGCTCGATTACCTCCAGGCCCGGCCGCAACCACAAGTGAAAAGTGTTGCCAAGGATCATTTCGGTGCCCACCTCGCGCAGATCACAGGGGGTCATCGCCTTGACCGAACCATAGGTGCCTACCGGCATAAAGACCGGCGTCTCCACCGTGCCATGGCGTAAATGCAGACGGCCTCGCCGGGCCAATCCATCCACAGCCAGCGATTCGAAACGCATCGGCATCATGCAAGTTCCTTGGACGTGTCTTGGTCAGGCAGAATAAGCATGGCATCGCCGTAGGAAAAGAACCGATAACCGGACTGAATAGCATGCTGGTAAGCATCCATAATCCGTTCACGACCGGCCAGTGCTGAAACCAGCATCAACAAGGTCGATTCCGGTAAATGGAAATTAGTAATCAAGGCATCGATCTGGGTAAATTGATACCCCGGCAGGATGAATAGCCGGGTATCACCCGAAAACGGCCGAAGTTCACCCGTGGCGGCCGCCGATTCCAGCGCTCGGACCACGGTTGTACCGGCGGCCACCACGCGTCCACCCCGGGCTCGGGTCGCCCGGACACGTTCCACCAGCCCGGCATCGACCTGCAGCCATTCCCGGTGCATCACATGTGCAGCGAGGTCTTCGACCCGTACCGGTTGAAAGGTGCCAGCACCCACATGCAGCGTCACGTAAGCGAATTCCACACCCCGGGCCCGCAAGCGTTGCAGCAATTCCGCATCGAAATGCAGGCCTGCCGTAGGTGCGGCCACCGCCCCTGGATGCCGAGCAAAGACCGTCTGGTAACGCTCGGTATCTGCATCATCATCCTGGCGCTCGATGTAGGGCGGCAGGGGAGTATGACCGAGCCGAACCAGTACCTGTTGCAAAGGCTCCGAGGTCTCAAAACGGAGCCGGAAAAATTCCTCTTCGCGGCCCAGCACCCGTACCGGAGTCCCGTCCGCCAATTGCAGCAACGCCCCCTCGGCCGGCTTATGACTCACCCGTATCTGTGCCAGGGCTTCATTGCTGTGAGTGATGCGCTCGATAAGAATCTCTACGGCACCACCACTCTGCTTGTGGGCATGCAGCCGGGCTGGCAACACCCGGGTATCATTGAATACCAGCAGATCATTTTCGCCCAGCAGCTCAGGCAAGTCCCGGAAGGCCCGATCCTGGCAACCTCGCTCTACTCCGTCGAGCAGCAACAACCGACTGGCGCTACGCTGCGGTAACGGTCGCTGGGCAATGCATTGGCGCGGCAGATGGTAGTGGAAATCAGACTTTTTCAACGACAACACCGTAAAAGCTAGAACATGGCAAGCGTGCATTATAGAGATGTCACGGGATACAAACTTAGCTGTGCATCATTGCGTGGTCGAATAGCATCCTTGCTGAGGATTTAGCGCCAAAAATAGTTCTCGGCAGGTGGGCAATCAAGGTGCACATATTGCCTTTGTCGGCATTCCCGCGCAGCTGGGAATCCACCCGGCCCGGAGCACGTTGGAGGC
>CAYOLM010000352.1:0-1895 GCA_964404785.1 uncultured Mizugakiibacter sp. | reverse complement strand
AAAAGCTCGCCTCATCACAGCAGCAAGTGACCGACATGGAGCAGCGCCTGGTCGAATTGGAGCAGTTTCGTACCGACTACACCCGTACCGCCGACCCCACTACCCTGGGCAATATGCAGGCGATCCTGAACCGGCGTAATTTCATTCACAAGATCGAAGAAGCCATCATCTATCAGCGCAACCTGTTGGGAAAGACCCGTGCTGAACATCACTTGGTGGAACAGGCGTGGCGCAAGCAGCGGGCTCAGTCCAAGGCCCTGGATCGGGTTTGTGAGCGGCGTTCTGATGAGGCCCGACGAGCTAGCGATCGGACTGAACAGGCCATACTTGATGAGTTGTCACTGCGCAAGTCCCGTGCGCCCGAATAACTGGCACGAATCATGTATTGATTCTGGCTAAGCCACTCATCATTGATATCTAATGCCGACTACCCAATTACCGATTAGCAGCGTTTCTAGCGACCCGAGTAGTGGCGCTACTCGGCCCAGTGATGGAGTTCAATCCCATTCCAGGCGGTCTGGATCGGCAGCAGATGGAGGAGGTTTTGCCAGCGTGCTGGCCAGGCGCAGCGGTGCCAAGGTAAACCGTGGTACTAAGGTGAAGCCTGCCCCGGACCCGGTAGCCAAAGTTGCAACCACGGGTACGCCTGCGAACTCCAGCACAAGCACAGAGCCGGGTAAAGCCAAATCGAAAACGGGTTCCAAGGATCCCAAAGACTCCAAGGCAGCAGCTCAGGCGGCGAATGTGTTGCTTGTTGTACCGTTGGTGTCCGTAGCTTCTTCCCACCCCAGCGCAGCTACCAGTAAAGCCGGGTTGCAGCAGATTGCCAAGGCTGGCAGAAGCTTGCCGGGTCAGTCCGGCAGCTTGTTGCCTAAAAACCCCGGCGGTGATGTCCAGCTCATTGGCAAACAAATAGATACGCTCCTGAACAAGCCAGCGGTCATACTGGATTCTCAAGTTCAGGCTCACGGCGGTGCTGCCAAGGCTCAGGGCAGTAAGCTTGATCTGCAGGGAACAGACATAGCCAAGCTGACGGTTCCATCTAAAGGCACTTCTGCAGGTTTGTTGAAGAACTTATTGACACAAAATCTGGCCATCTTCACAGGTAGTCAACAGACTAAGGGTCAGGGTCAAGCTGGAGCAGACTTAAAGTCATGGGCTTCTGTGGGTCTAGTGGGAAGTCCGATCGGCTTGCCTATAACACCGACGACGACCCTGGTGGCGCCGGCCGCCACCGCTACGAATAATTTCTCCAATGCGCTGGCCAATCTGTATGCCGGTTCGACGGGCTGGAATACGGCCTTGGGTAATGAAGTCGCCTGGATGGCTAGAGGTACTATGCGGCAGGTGCGGTTGCGCTTATATCCGCAACGGCTCGGTAGTCTCGATGTACATATTCAGCTGCAACAGCAGCAAGTGAATATCGCTTTCGTAGTGCAGCATCCGGCGGCGGCGGGTGCTGTCCAGGATGCTTTAGCCCAGCTAGGCGGCATGTTGGCTCAGCAAGGGTTGAACCTTGGCGATACCCAGGTCTCCTACGGGCAGTCGCAAGCCTCCCCGGCCTGGCCCACGGCAGGCAAGCGTAACCGGGGTGTCGATGAATCCGGGGATATCACTCTGTCCGGTCTGAGTCGTCATGGACTGGGTCTGTTTGACGATTTTGCCTGACTCAGGGCATATCTGCTGGCAGGTGGTTCCGCGTCGCGGACCACGGCCATGGACAAGCCGGCGGCTTGTAGGATGTGGTGAGGTACGAACCGCATCAATCGAGACCGTTTCTTCATCGGACATCGGACGCTGTCGCGAGAACGTGGATCCCGGGTCGTCGCCCGGGATGACGAGCCTTTTCGTCATTCCCGCGTAGGCGGGAATCCACTCGGCCCGGAGCACGTTTG
>CAYOLM010000351.1:0-1911 GCA_964404785.1 uncultured Mizugakiibacter sp. | reverse complement strand
ATAAACTCATCTTCGGCGAACAGCTCGCGCGCCATGCGGCGTTCAGCCCGATAGGGCGAAATAAAGGAAACCAGTACGATCAGCCCGGCATCGACCATCAGCCGCGCCACTTCAGCTACCCGCCGGATATTCTCCACCCGATCCTCGGCAGTGAAACCGAGATCGCGATTGAGCCCGTGGCGCACATTGTCGCCATCGAGCAGGTAGGTGTGATGGCCGAGTGCGAAAAGCCGCTTTTCGAGCGCGTTGGCAAGAGTGGATTTACCCGCCCCTGACAAACCGGTGAACCAGATACAACGTGGCTGTTGACCTTTCTGGCTGGCCCGCGCTGTCTGGTTCACATCCAGATGCTGCCAGTGGATATTGGCAGCACGGCGCAGGGCAAAATCGAGCATGCCCGCAGCCACCGTGGCGTTACTGATGCGATCAATCAACACCAGTCCACCTAATGCCCGGCTTTTTACATAGGGCTCGAAGGCCACCGGCCGATCCAGACTAAGGTGACAGACCCCGACTTCATTGAGTTCGAGTTGCCGCGCCGCGAGTTGCTGACCGGTATTGATGTCCAGACGATGGCGGATTTCGGTGACCTGGGCCAGAGCAGTCTGGGTGCCCAGACGCAATAGATAGGGCCGACCGGGTAACAGCGGACTCTCTCCCATCCATAGCAGATGACAGGCAAACTGGTCCGACACTTCCGGCGGGGCCGAAGCGGCGGCGATCACGTCACCACGGCTGATATCAACCTCGTCATCCAGACACAGGGTCACTGCCTGACCGCTTTGGGCCTGCTCGACCTCGCCATCGACACCCAATACCCGCTGCACCGTGCTACGCCGAGCAGAAGGCAACACGATCACTGTATCGCCGGGGGCTACGGTACCTGATACCAAAGTTCCGCAATAGCCACGAAAATCCGCATGCGGCCGGTTGACCCACTGCACCGGTAAGCGCATGGGTGCATCCAGGCTGAGATCCGCGATCTCGATCGTCTGCAACGATTCGAGTAGGGTTGGACCTGAATACCATGGCATCTTCGGGGAACGCTGCACGACATGGTCGCCATGCAAGGCAGAGACGGGAATGCAATGCACCTCTGGTACGCCAAGCTCCTGGGCCAAGTCCAGGAACGCTGCCTCGATAGCCCGGAATGTTTGTTCCCGGTAGTCGACTCGATCCATCTTGTTCACGGCCAGCAGCACGTGGTGGATGCCGAGCATGGCGCAAATCATGGTATGCCGCCGGGTCTGCGTGAGCAGTCCCTTGGAAGCATCCACCAGCACCACGGCCAGGTCTGACTGTGAGGCACCGGTAGCCATATTACGCGTGTACTGCTCATGACCGGGGCAGTCGGCGACGATGAATGATCGCTCGGTGGTCGAAAAATAGCGATAGGCCACATCGATGGTAATGCCCTGCTCGCGCTCGGCCTCTAGTCCGTCAAGTAGTAGTGCATAATCCGTTGCTCCGCCCTGAGTGCCGACGCGGCGGCTGTCACGGGCCAGGGTCTCGAGCACATCTTCCGGCAGGACTCCGGCATCGAACAACAACCTGCCAATGAGTGTGCTCTTGCCATCATCAACGCTGCCGCAAGTGAGAAAGCGCAGCGGCGGACGGGGTGTCGGTACGCTAGGCGTCATTAGAAGTGGCCCTCACGCTTCTTTTGTTCCATCGAGGTGCCGGCGGTGTTATCGAGTAACCGACCGGAGCGCTCTGAGCGACAGCTCAGGCGCATCTCCTCGATGATCTTATCGAGCGTATCCGCCTCTGAAAGTTCAGCGACGGTCAGCGGGTAACAACCCAGCGAGCGGAAGCGCACCTTGCGTAGTGACGGTCGTTCGCCTTGATCCAACGGGAAACGCTCGTCATCGACCATGATCAGCACTCCATCGCGCTCGACCACCGGCCGTT
>CAYOLM010000350.1:0-1913 GCA_964404785.1 uncultured Mizugakiibacter sp. | reverse complement strand
TTGATAGGGCTCTCCTTGAGCATAGGCCCGCTGGGTAGCCGGGCGGGCGGCAATAGCAGTAAACCAGCGATGTAGATTCGGAAAGTTTTCTAGCCGCATACCTTGCGCTTCATGCGGAACCAACCATGGATAACAGGCCATATCGGCAATGCTGTAGTCCGCACCGGCTATAAAGGTGCGCTCTGCCAAATGCCGGTCGAGTACCCCATACAAACGCCGCGTCTCATTGACATAGCGTTTGATAGCATAAGGGATGGCTTCGCTCGCATAGCGGTTGAAATGATGGTTTTGACCCAGCATCGGACCCAGTCCCCCCACTTGCCAGAACAGCCACTGCAAGGTGTCGATCCTGATTTCAGGATCACCGGAAAGATAACGCCCGGTTTTTTCGGCCAGATACAACAAGATGGCTCCCGATTCGAATACGCTAACAGGCGTGGTTGCAAACGCTGGCTGGGTATCGATGATCGCAGGTATGCGGTTGTTGGGGGCAATGGACAGAAAGCCGGTATGGAACTGCTCACCCTTGCCGATATTTACCGGCTTGATGGTGTAGGGCAGAGCGGTTTCTTCAAGGAACAGGGTAATTTTGTGGCCGTTCGGCGTCGGCCAGTAATATAACTCGATCATGGGTCCCTCCAACGGAATGCTGCCACAGCACAGATGTGGGCGGATTCACCCTGTATCAAGAGCCTGTGCTCGTTGCTGCGTATTTATTTACCGATACAGAAACTGGAGAAAATAGCCCCTAAGAGATCATCAGGGATAAATTCCCCGGTAATTTCACCGAGCGCTTGCTGGGCTTCTCGCAAACCTTCTGCTGCCAGTTCTCCTGCTCGCTGCTCACGCAGTAGCCGCCCTGCAGCGACTGCCGCATCCAGGGTTCGTTGCAAGGCGAGTAGGTGCCGTGAACGGGCACTAAAAGTATGCTCTCCTGCACTTTCCGCACCGGCCCGTTGCCGTAATTCGTGACGCAACAGATCGAGCCCTGCTCCGCTACGTACTGACAAGGCGATGCGTACTTTTTCGGCGTATTGCAAGCGTGCCGGTTGCCTATCGTAGAGGTCGATCTTGTTAAGCACGCTCAAACATGGCTTGCCCGACACCCGGGTAGCCAGGGCACGCTCATCTTCTTCAATGTGGACCTCATCTGAAACCAGCAGTAGCAGATCGGCGCGGGCCAATTCCTGGGTGGTTCGCTGCATGCCCGCCCGCTCCACCGGATCGTCACTATCACGCAGCCCTGCGGTATCAGCCAGCGTCAATTGCACACCATCCAGTTGCAGGTTGACTTCAATTACATCGCGGGTAGTACCGGGTACAGCGGTGACGATAGCTCGTTCACTAGCTGCCAACGCATTCAGTAAACTCGACTTACCGGTGTTGGGCCGGCCCACTATAACTACATGCAAACCGGCGGCTAATTGCACACCATGACGCGCTTCTGATAACAACTTCTGCAGACTTTCGCACCACGCCTGGTGCTGCTGTAGCAGGCCGGGATCAGCTAGGAAGTCGATGTCGTCATCTGGAAAGTCGATCGCTGCCTCGATCTGTACCCGCAATGCGGTCAAGGCACCTTGCAACTGCTGTACCCGTAGCGAAAACTCCCCTTCGAGAGAGCGTAGCGCAGCCCGTGCCGCGGCCTCGCTACCGGCCGCAATCAGGTCGGCCACGGCTTCAGCCTGCAGAAGATCAAGCTTGCCGTTGAAAAAGGCGCGAGCACTGAATTCACCTGGCTGCGCAGGCCGTGCACCCAACTCGCAGACTCTCTGCAACAACATATCCAGAAGCAGTGGGCTACCATGGCCTTGTAGTTCCACCACATCCTCACCGGTATAGGAATGCGGCGCTGGAAAATACAGTAACAAGCCCTGATCAATGGCCTGGCCATTAGCTTGGCGAAATGTTGT
>CAYOLM010000349.1:0-1915 GCA_964404785.1 uncultured Mizugakiibacter sp. | reverse complement strand
CCTAGGGTATGGCAAACAAGCATCTTCCGGCATAAGCGGAGCATAGCGGCTTGTTACGGGCTGCTTGGGACTGCGTATGGCTCCACGTTTTCAGATTTGCTGTCCCCAGTCGTTGGCCTGCTTTTTTGTCGGGCTAAATACGCATTAGTGAATAGTAACGCTTCATGTTTATACACGTTGCCGTGGTTCGCCTTGCTCCCCTATAACCTACCTATGCCTCCGCCACTCCGTAGGTTGCCGGTGAGGTACGAGCCCCAACATTCACCCTGGTTCCGTGCCGCAAACCACGGCAATGAACAAGCTGCCGTCACCCTCCATTCGTCATTCCCGCGTAGGCGGGAATCCACTCGGCCCGGAACATGTTGGAGGCTTGCGCGGGCGCTACCGCCAGATCGTGGATCCCGGGTCTCCACTACGTTTCGCCCGGGATGACGAACCTTACTGTCATTCCCGCGTAGGCGGGAATCCAGTGCAGGAAGCCATGACCACGCAGTGGGCATACCATCTCAGACATCGCCACGGCGCCCCCATGCCCAATATCTGCCAGTACAGCACTTTGTCTCGTATCGAAATCATCTGAGGGTGAATGTTACAATACGAGACCTGACCCCATTTATTTACGGAGTTGCTTCAGCAAGGTGCTGTAGAGTAACTCGAACTGGGTGCTGGCCACCTGGTGCCGCGCCCGGTTGGTGGTCAGAGCGACACAATAATGAGTGCCATTTTTGGCCACCAGCTCGGTAGTGAGGTTCAGGACGCCAGGTTCCGAGCCACCCTTGAAAGCGATGCGCTGCCAGTTGCCGGGATTGACCAGACCGCCACCGGGGTTGACGCTCATCAGCGGCAGGTTTTGTACCTTGCCCATCAGGTTGCAGAGCTGTCGGGCATTGAAAAACCATTCAATCTGCAGGGCCAGCGGGCCCTTGGATAACGCTTTCTCGATCTGTTTTAAAGCTGGCCGGGGCAGGGCGTTGACCTGTTTCAACAGATCCATCCGGGCGGTGCCGTCGGCGGCAAGATAGCGCTTCAGCAGCGGCTTGTTGCTGGGCATCTTCAGCTTGAAGGCTTCTAGCGGGGTGAGAAAAGGTCGGTCTTCGGCAGGGGCCTCGGCTTCTACAGCATGGCGACCGATGATGTGGATCAATGCCGTGGCGGCGGTGTTGTCGCTGATGGAGATCATCAAGGTGGCCAGGGTATGCAGGGTCAATGGCGAGTTGTCCGGCCAGTTCTGTAAAATACCGCTGGGGAAGGCCTTCCAGGATGGTTTCAAATGGACGATATCGCTCCAGTGGCGTTGGCCCTGTTTAATCTGTTTCTGCAGGGCGGCCAGCACCGCCAATTTGAACGCCGAGCCGACGGCAAGGGGCTGCTCGGCATGATAGGCCACCAGCGGCTGGCCATTCTTGAGGATCAGTAAGCTGGTTTGTCCCGGCAGCTTGTGTACCTGCTGCACCAGGGTAGCGAGGGATCGTCCTTGTGCGGTGAGGTTGAATACGCGTAGACCACGGATACGACCCTGATTATCGAGGACAATATTGGCGCTGGCGGTGCCGTGGACAAACACCAGCGTATAGGGGTTGCTGGATCCTGCAACTTTACGGAAATGGCCGAGCGTTGTTTCGAGCCTCTTGCGCACCGAGAGCATTCTGGATGGCGGTACGACTTGCAAAAACGATGATGCAAACCACGACGAAGCGATCTTCGGGCTGACAAATACCCGCTGCAGAGCCGCTTTTGGACTGAGTGCCGTGCTGGCCCGGCTCGGTAGAGCGGGGCCCAGTACCAATAGGCCGAAGAGGGTCAGAAGCATGATCTTTTTCATGTACAAGACTCCTTACTTATGTATGGACAAGTAGGATCATCGTGGTTCATGTATTGCGATTCATCAGCGAGTTTGTCAACCAGTGACCGAAAA
>CAYOLM010000348.1:0-1916 GCA_964404785.1 uncultured Mizugakiibacter sp. | reverse complement strand
AAGGGCGAAAATCGTCAAAATTTCGATTGATCTGCCTATTTATTAACCACGTTTGCAGTTCGACGGTTCTGCGTTCGTTTAAGCCCGACAGGCTGCTAGGTGGGCCGTGCTAGGGCAAAAGTTTGTAGACAGTGGCCATTCCCGTTGTTGACGATATGGGATGGCAGGGTTGAGACCGAGCCCGGTAACGATTCGCTATGCTGGGGCGACTTGTGAATCAATTCCATGGTTCAGAGCGGTTTTCTGTTAAGGACTTACGTAGATCAGGTTAACGGCAGCGATCAATACGGCCAGATAGACCAGCGTCAAGGGCAGACCGATGCGTAGAAAGTCACGTGGACGATAGCCGCCGGGTCCGGCAACCATAGTCAAGGCCGGATGGGCACTGGAGATAAGGAAGGTACTTGAGACGGCCATCGCCGTGATCATGATGTAGGCGATGGGGTTGCCGCCGGTAGACAGGGCCACATTGATGGCGATGGGAATCATTACCACGATCGCCCCGACATTCATCATCACTTGTGAGAAAGCCAGGGTAATCAGGGCAATCAATGCCTGGATGGCCCATTGTGGAAGCCCCCCGATATGCACCATCAGTTGCTGGCTCAGCCAGGTGGCCGCGCCTGTCGTGTCCATAGCCCAACCCAAGGGGATCAGGCAGGCAATGATGAAGATGGTCTTCCAATTGACCCCCCGATAGGCCTCGTCGGGGGTAATGACGCCGGTTACCAGCATACCCACTGCACCGACCATCAGGGAAACAGGCAAGGGCAGCGGGCTGAACAGGGCCAGTCCTTTGGCCAGAAAAAAGAAGAACAGGGCTTCACGGATTTTGCCCGGACGCGCCTCTTCCTTAGGTAGATCAGTGACCACGACGATGTCGTGGTCCTGGCGTGGAGACTTCAGATCGTTCCAGGTGCTGTGCAGTACCAGGGTGTCACCAGCACGGAGATTGACGGCGCGCAGATTATCCCGAAAAACCTGTTCCCCACGATTCACCGCCAATACCGAGATGCCATAGTGGCGACGTAAATGCAGCTCACCGATACTCTGCTTGATAAACCGTGACCCCGGAGGAACAACAACCTCGGAAATGCCGGCGAGTGCCGCATTGAACATGTCTCCGAGGTTGCGTAAGCGGGGGGAGAGCCGACATAGTTGCTGATTCGAGAATGCGGTCACCTGGTTGCGGGTCCCCATGACACCAAGCACGGTACCTACCCAGATCATCTGATCGGCCGGAGGGGCCAGGCGCGCTTCATTGCCATTCTTGATGGCCAGGATGAGGGGGGCGTCGTGCAGGCGCTCCGCTTCGAGGATACTCATGCCAACCAATGGGCTTTCCGAGGTTACGATAAGCTCGTATACGTCACCACGGATATTGTAGGTTTCGGCAAAATAGCTTTCTGTGCGGGTGGGGGTGACATTACGGCTCTCGTCGGGAGCATTACGGAACAGCCGGCGAGTAAAAACAGCAAAAAACACCACCCCGGTAATGGCCAGGATGATGCCTACTGGGGTGACGCTGAATATTCCAAATTGTGGGATGGTGTCGGCACCGGGTGGCAGGTTCCGGTTAGCGCTGGCGATCAAATCGTTGAGCATGATCAGTGGGCTGTTACCAATCAAGGTGGTACTGGTGCCGGTGAGAATCACGTAGGCCATGGGTAGCAGCAAACGCGACATCGGTACCCCGGTACGGGCCGAGATGCGGCTGGTAACCGGAATCATCAAGCTGGCCAATGCCTGGCTGGGAATTACTGAACTCATCACTGTGGCCGTCGCGTTGATGGCCAGCGACAGTCGTGATTCCAAGCCTCTGGAGAGCCGCATGATAAAGCCGGCTACTGCGTTCAAGGCCCCGGTTCGGTCCAGTCCGACACCCATAATCATCACGGCCATGATGGCCATTACGC
>CAYOLM010000347.1:0-1920 GCA_964404785.1 uncultured Mizugakiibacter sp. | reverse complement strand
ATCTTCAGCTTACGGTCAAGCCGGTCAATCGCTGCAAAGCTTCAGCATACTTGGCTTGAGTGGCGGCAATGATGGCCGCAGGCAGATGCGGTCCGGGGGCCTGTTTGTTCCAGTCGAGGGTCTCCAGGTAGTCGCGTACGAATTGCTTGTCGAAGCTTGGCGGGCTGCTATCCACCCGATACTGATCGGCTGGCCAGAAACGCGAGGAGTCCGGGGTGAGCATTTCATCCATGACATAGAGGCGGCCATCCGGGTCAGTGCCGAATTCGAGCTTGGTGTCGGCGATAAGCAGGCCGCGTTCGGCGGCATAGGCCGCTGCATGACGGTAGATGGCTAGAGTCGCGGTACGGATTCGTTCGGCCAGCTGCGCCCCGATCATTTTAACCAGGCGATCAAAGCTGATGTTCTCGTCATGCTGGCCCAGGGAGGCCTTGGTCGAGGGCGTGAATATCGGTTCGGACAGCTGTTCAGCCTGATGCAGGTTTGCTGCCAGGTGTACTCCGCCGATGCTGCCGGTGGCTTGGTAATCCTTCCAGCCTGAACCCGCCAGGTAGCCGCGAGCGATGGCTTCCACCGGCACGGGTTGCAGGCGTCGGGCCACCACCGCGCGCTGGACGTATTGTGATGCTTCGATAGTTTTTGGGAGAACCTGGGCAACCGGGATGCCGGTGAGGTGGTTGGGGAACAGGTGAGCGGTATGGGCAAACCAGAAGTTGGAGATCTGGGTCAGGATTTCACCTTTGCCAGGGATGGCATCGGGTAAAATCACATCGAAAGCCGACAGCCGATCGCTGGCCACCATAAGCAGATGTCCGTCGGCCAGGGCATACACATCACGCACCTTGCCCCGGTGCAGAAGTGCTAGGCCAGGCAGCTCGGATTGAACCAGCAAAGTGGGCACGAAGAGAATCCCCGCTGATAAGGTCAGTTGCAAGCCCGAATCTTAGCAGGCGCGGCCATCGGGATGGATTTCATGGTTGTTCATGAGGCATCTGCGCATCGGGATGGGGTGGGACGTTAGAATACGCGTTTGGTCGCTTTGGATACCGCTGTATGCACCTACGCATGCTTGCTCTGGCCTTGCCGCTAGCCGCCATGGCTACGCTGGTCATGGCCAGGAACACGCCCCCGCCACCCCCGCAAGTGGGCTTGTGCGCAGCCTGTCATGGTCGTGATGGGGTGGCATCGCGTGCGGATACGCCGAATCTGGCCGGACAGCGTTACGATTACCTGCGCCAGGCTATGAATGCCTATCGCAGTGGCCGCCGTGAGGTCCCCTTGATGCGTACCGCATTAGGACCATTGAGTACGGCACAACTTGATGCGCTGGCCCGCTGGTACGCAGCGCAGCGGCCGACATGTCGCAAGTCAGGATCCTGAATCAATGCACTACGGTTTTACTCTGCTTTTCGGTGTACTGGGCCTGTTGGTTTTGCGTGATATTCAGGCCGCCTTCCTGGGTGCTTTTATCGGTTGGTTCATTGATCAATCTCGGGCCGCTGCCCGGCATAGCCGGATCCGGAAAGTTTTCGTTGAGCCGCTATTCGCGTTGCTGGGGGCGGTGGCCAAGGCAGACGGGCGGGTCAGCCAGGCGGAAATCAGGGTTGCCGAAAGGTGGATGGAACGGTTACGGCTGGACCCAGTCCAACGGCGCAGTGCGATTCATCGCTTCAATGAGGGCAAACAAGCTGGATTTGATACTGACCTAGGTATCCAGCAACTGAGATCCGCGTGTCTTGGGCAACGTCAGATTGCTTATGCAGTGCTCGATGTGGTGGCTGAGACCGTGTTCAGTGATGGCCCACCCAGCGAAGCGAAAATGCAGGTGTTGCAAAAGCTAGCCTGGTCGCTGCGCTTTAGTAATTTCGAGTTGCTGGCCCTACTGGCCATGAAGGGCTATGCCTGGTCTGGCGCAGGGTT
>CAYOLM010000346.1:0-1950 GCA_964404785.1 uncultured Mizugakiibacter sp. | reverse complement strand
CTGGCAGATCAATGCGTAAAATGCGGTCTGTGCCTGCCGCATTGCCCGACTTATGCGCTGGATCGCAACGAGGTGGAATCTCCACGCGGACGGATTGCCCTGGCCAGTGCCCTGGCGGCAGGCACCGTAAGCTCTGCAAATCGGCTCCCTCTGGATCACTGCCTGGCTTGCCTGGCCTGTGAGAGTGTTTGCCCGGCCGGGGTGCACTATGCAGAATTACTGGATGCCAGCCGTGCTCTGCTGGATCCAAGGGGGGGGCTGAACCGGTATTTGCGTGCACTGCTCACCCACCCACACTGGCTGCGTGCCGCTCTACGAATAGCCCATGTATTGGGGGCCCGCTTCTGGGCGCGTCCGGGTGCGCATTTGCTGGGTTCCGGATCCCGTTGGCGTGCGGCCCTGATGATGCTGAGTGAAAGTCGGCCGCAAGCCCGCAGTAGAACCGATCGGCGGGTTGTCTCCAGTCAAGGCACCCACCAACGCATCGGGCTGTTTACCGGCTGCGTGGCCGATGTGCTGGAAGAATCAGCCCACGCTGCGCTGGAACAGCTGTTGCGACAACTGGGCTACCATCCAGTGCGACTGCCGGCGCAGTGCTGTGGTGCCATGGATGCCCACAACGGCGCTGCAGAGGCCGCCATCCACCATGCCCAACGAGTGCACCAACAGGTGGCGGCCCTCGGCCTCGGCCATATACTGACCGCCACCCCGGGGTGCCTTGCCGAGTTATGCAGGGCCTTGCCCGAGACCCAAGTCGAGGATGCCTTCACCTTTCTCGACCGGGAAGGTTCCACATTACGCTTTCGACCTCTCCATAGCCGGATCGCCTTGCATATTCCCTGTACCCAGCGACACGTTGCGCATAGCGATGCGGCATTGCTGCGCCTACTGGCGCGCATTCCCGAACTCGATCTGCAACCGTTACCGACCGAGCCGCGCTGTTGTGGTGCGGCAGGCAGTCATTTCATCGACTATCCGCAGCGTGCCGCAAGCCTGCGCCAGACCAAACTCGATCAAGCACTGGCTTTGCAACCAAGCCAATTGCTCAGTGGCAATGTCGGCTGCCGCCTGCATCTACGCATCGGACTTGTAGAACAAGGCCAGTCCATACCGGTCAAGCACCCGCTCAGCCTGCTCGCCCAACAGCTCGACCCAAAATCTACCGAACCCCAGGAGACCCTATGACAGCCCGGTATTTGACTCGTATCGACCGGCTGCTTGGCGGCTTGCAGCAAGCCATGCAAACCATGACCGGGGTGACCCCCGTAGCCCAGCGGCCCAATCCAGGCCAAGACCATACTGAAACCACCCTGGAAACGGCGCAGCGCCAGGATGTTGCCGGCCTGATGCGCATCAACCACACCGGTGAAGTCTGTGCCCAGGCACTCTATCTGGGGCAGGCGGCACTGGCCCGCACCAAGGCCACCAAGGCCTACCTGAAACAGGCTGCCCAGGAAGAAACCGACCATCTGGCTTGGTGTGCCGAGCGTCTGCAGCAACTCGATAGCCGGCCCAGCCTATTCAATCCACTGTGGTACATGGGCAGCTATGCCATCGGTGCCAGCGCAGCAGCGCTGGATGACCGGATCAGCCTCGGCTTTGTTATCGAAACCGAACACCAGGTCGAAGCTCACTTACAGGAACACCTGCAGCGCCTACCCACCGACGATCACCGCTCGGCAGCCATCCTTAAACAAATGCAAGCCGACGAAGCGCGGCATGCCCGCAACGCCGCAGTACGTGGCGGCCAGGAGCTTCCGGCCCCGATCCGCCAACTGATGCGCCTGGCCTCAGGGGTCATGAAAGCAGTCGCCTACCGAATCTGATTGCCAACCCAGGCCCGCTTGCGGCACAGCTTGTACTGCACAGCATGGGCAAGGCCGTGATCGCTGCAGAATGTCCTGAGCCGTTTTCCCGATACCTGCTGGGAGCGGCAAGCAAACCGCCCTG
>CAYOLM010000345.1:0-1955 GCA_964404785.1 uncultured Mizugakiibacter sp. | reverse complement strand
CCGGGTGGATTCCCGCCTACGCGGGAATGACGGGATGGGTGCGCAACACTCTTCTAGCGGGAATGGTCCATCAAAAGTCCCAGCCGACGCCGGCATAAACGCCACTAAATTGGGCGGATCCCTTCAAGTTTATACGTGAACTATCAAGATGCAATCGCAACCGGCGATAGCCCAGGGAAGCAGTCAGGCCGGGGCCGAATGAATAACCCAGACCAATGCGGGCGTCATACAGGTAGTTCGATCCGAACCGGATCAGGGAGCCATCAGCCGAAATCTCGAGCCCTGCGGGCAGGTGCACCGTAGCCCCGGCATTCAATAATGGCAGCCAGATTACTCCACCGGCTGAGCCGCTGACCTGAAAAGGCTGACCGGTGCCTACGGGAGCAGTGGTAGTGCCCTGCCCTGACACCGCTACGTTCAACTTAATCCAGCGCAACTCAACGCCGAGCCGCAGGTTAACAATAGGGTTGTCTAATGGGGTCCAGAACAGCAACGCCGAGCCCTGTTTGAGTAAGACCTGGCTTTGGGTGTTGGCATGGGCGATGTAGACATTGTTACCAAACACAAAACTCTGCTGAGTATTTCCCGAGCCATTGCTGACAATCCGGTCGTAGCTCAGGCGCAGATTGGGGAGTAGCGGGATCGGGTCATCCAGAGTGAGGTGAATGCTATTGTTCAAATGACGTCCAAGGTGGAGGTCATGGTTCAGGTTGACATCGGTGCCCAGGTTGCTGCTGGTATCGCGCACGATACCCTCGACCCCGGTGGACCAACTGCTGACGCCCACCGCAACCAGTGGCGTAGCCAGGGCCGGAATGGGGGCAATAAAAAGTGCCCCGACCAGGAGCAGCAGGATACGTTGAGTCATCGAATCAGGCCCGTTGAGAAAGAGACCCAAGAATAACTTATCGATGAGAGCGGTGCTCAACCGACCCAGTATCACCGCTTACCTCAATACGCCGGCCTGCTACGAGAACCCGAGGTAAGTCTGCAACCGGCCCAGGGGCAGATAAACTTAGGTACAGGCCTACCTGGACCTTTAGGCTATTTTTCAAGACTCGTTACCCTTGCTCCGGGTGGAATTTTCGGGAGTACGTGGAAAATTAGCTCCGGGGCGCGGACAGACCGACTGCATGCCATCAATGTGCTCATGCAATTCGGGGGAGACCCCTTGCCACATGGGGTCGAGAATTACATCAATGCCTTCCATTCGGGCCAGTTTTGCGGCGGGGACGAAATCGGTATCGCCGGTAACCAGAATCATCTGGTCAACTAGGCGCTTATAGGCCAAGCTGGCAATGTCGAGACCGATCATCACATCGACCTGAGTCTGGCGGATATCGAGTTCGAAGTGTTCATCACGTAATTCATCCCAATGCATGCGTCCAGCCCGCAGCTCCTGTAAGGCATAACGTTTGAGCAGCCACTCACCACGTTCTGCCAGTCGCCCCAGGCGTAGGGCCATCTTGCGTTGCCGGCGTAATTCGTAGTGTAGTTCGCGGCGGAATTCAGCCGAGGCACTGCGGCCGAAATCGATCATGTCGCCACTGACTGGGCGCTCAAAACTGCGCTTCAGTGGTGCGCAATCATAGAAAAAAATACGGTACAGCGCATCACGTGGCCGTTCCTGGGCTTTGAGGTGTTCCAGTACCATACCGAACAGAGTCCGGGCGACGCTACGGGCGTCATTGGCATCGCGATCTTCATAGACCTTGCGGTAGCGAGCCAGAAAATAGGCACCGTCGACGAGGATGGCGGTTTTTTGCATAGAAACTCCGAATATTCAATCAGACCATGGTAGGTATAGAGACGCGAACAGCGCGGTTTGGCCATGAATCCCGCGCGGCTCACGTTTTTTTAGATTGTTACATGCCAGCAATCAGCTGATCAGCGAATTCCGAGCATTTCACTTTAGTAGCGCCTTCCATCAGGCGGGCAAAATCGTAGGTGACATG
>CAYOLM010000344.1:0-1955 GCA_964404785.1 uncultured Mizugakiibacter sp. | reverse complement strand
TCGTGGGTCACCATCAGCAAGGTGGTGCCGGCGGCATGCAGTTCCATGAATAATTGCATCACGTTGGCGGCATTCTCGCTATCGAGGTTACCGGTCGGCTCGTCGGCCAGGATCAGGTCCGGGGTACCCACCAGGGCCCGGGCAATCGCTACCCGCTGTTGCTGGCCACCGGAAAGTTGATGGGGAACGTGTTTGAGGCGGTTAGCCAGGCCCACGCGTTGCAGCGCCTCACTGGCGCGACGCCGACGTTCGGCCTTTTTTACCCCACTGCGAAACTTCAACGGTAGGGCTACATTGTCCAGCACCGTAAGATCACCCACCAGGTTGAACGACTGAAACACAAAGCCGATGTGGCGGTTGCGGACCACCGCCCGGGCATCGCCATTCAACTCACCGACATCGCGCCCTGCCAGCCGATAGCGGCCCTCCTCGAAACTCGTCAGCAGACCCAGTACCGCCATCAAGGTCGACTTGCCACACCCGGATGGACCGGTTATCGCCACAAATTCGCCCTTGCGCACATTCAGATCGATGCCGCGCAAGGCATAGGTATCGACCTCCTCGGTACTGAAATGCTTGGTCACCCCGCTCAGGGTAATCACCGGCACGGTCTCACTCGGTGCTTGTGTAGCCACGTCTGTTGTATTCATCAGGTTCTCCTTAGCGCAGCCGCAGCTGCTGGTAATGGGAATAGGCTGAAACATCCGACAACACCATGTGCTCCCCAGGCTTGAGAGCGGAGAGCACCTGGATGCGATTGGTCGAAGCGACCCCGAAACGTATCTGACGGCGCACAGCTACGTTGCTGCCCGCTGCCAGTACGAACACGGTGGCGCTGGAATTGGCCTGCACATTGGCCGGACGGGCCACAAAGCGCACATTTTGCAGACGCGCCACGCGAATCGTCGCATCGACACTCTGATCAACCCGGGCGCTGGCGGGCAGTTTACCGATCGGGGCGATAGACACCGCCACCAGGCCATCCTTGACCGTCGGGTCGATACGCAAGACACGCCCGGCGATGGCTGCCCCGTGGGGATCGATCACCACCGCCTGACCAACCCGCACGCTGGCGGCATCGTACTGACTCACCTGCACCCGGGCCTTGAGCTGCTCGGGGGTCGAGATCTGGGCAATATTGGCCCCGGCCGCCAGCTGCTGGCCCGGCTCGGCGCTAACCTGCTCAACCACCCCGGCCATCGGTGCCCGCACCGTTAAAGCCTTGGCCTCGGCTTGCCGCAAGACCGCCAAGGCGCGTTGCTGGCGCACCTGTTCGGCCTCGGCTCGCAGCAACGAGCGGTTGCCCGATTTGAGATTGCTCAGGCGTTCTTTGGCAAACTGCAAGCGTTTTTTCTGCAGTCCATACTGGAGTTTCTCGTTGCGGTACTTGAACTTCGGCACGATGCCTCGCTCGGCCAGAGTCTGGTCGGCCTGCAGGTGCATGGCCGCACTGAGCACATCCACCTTCAGACCCTCAATCACCGAGCGCTGGCTGAGTACGGCGTTCTCCTGCTGCTGTTTACGGGCCAGGTAACGGGCCTCGGCGGCGGCCAGATCGGCCGCCGCCGACTGCGCCGCATTCAATACTTTGGGATTAGAAAACGTTACCAGCGGCGTCCCCTTGGTCACCCGTTGACCGGGCGTCACCCGTACGTGCTCAACCACCCCGCCAGACGGCACCGCCACCCAGCGCGAATCGGCTGGCACCAGCTTGCCGGCCGCTTGCACCCGGATAGTGAAATCACCCTGCATGACCGTGCCCAGGTACAGCTCGCTGCGCGCCACCTCGGCCACCGAGCCGCTACTCAACCGCCAGGCCCACACTCCCAGGCCCAGCAACGCCACGATGCCGATAACGATCCAGCTGCTACGCCGCCGCCACCACGCCCGTCGTACCACCGCCCGGCGCACATCCATAGTCTCGAACAGATCCGTCTTCGACTCCGGGTTCATCC
>CAYOLM010000343.1:0-1958 GCA_964404785.1 uncultured Mizugakiibacter sp. | reverse complement strand
GGGATGACGGGACTTTCTTATACCCGAAAGGACGAGTCCTTTCATGTTGCCCACACCTCTGATCGTCATCGCCGCGCAAGGCGAATGGAATTTGCTGTGTATGACATGGAGCCTGAAACGCATGCCTACACTGGTCGCCTGAGGACTGCTCAATTTAGGAGTAACCTCAGTCGGGTTCTTCCGGGAGATACGGTTGATGCCATCCCGACTGGTTATCTTTGTGCATGGCTGGAGTGTGACCAGCACGGCTACCTACGGTGAGCTTCCAGCCCGACTGAAGGCCGAAGCGCAACGCTTGGCAGGTCTGGATCTGGACGTGCGCCACATCTATCTCGGCGAGTATGTGAGTTTTCGCGACGAGGTACGCATGGGTGATATTTCCCGTGCGCTGGAGGCCGCGCTGCAGAACATTCTGAGTACGCTCGGAGCGGAGCGACGCTTCACCTGTATCACCCATTCCACCGGTGGGCCGCTGGTTCGTGATTGGCTGGATCGCTACTACGTGCGTCCCAAACAACTCGACCGATGTCGGTTGAGCCATCTGCTTATGCTGGCCCCCGCCAATTTTGGCTCGGCCCTGGCGCAGCTTGGCAAGAGCCGACTGGTGGCGATCAAATCATGGTTCGAAGGGGTGGAACCGGGCCAGGGGGTGTTGGACTGGCTGGAACTGGCCAGTCCCGAGGCCTGCGAACTCAACCTGCGCTGGATTGATGACTACCCACGCCTGCAGCTCACCCGGAGACCGACTCCCCTATTCCCATTCGTGCTGTCTGGCGATGCCATTGACCGCAAGCTCTACGATTATGTTAATGCCTATACCGGTGAAACCGGCTCCGATGGCGTGGTACGCCTAGCGGCCGCCAATCTTAACGCCAGTCATGTCGTGCTGCAGCAAGCCGAAACCCATCGTGGTGAAGCGCTACCCTCGGCCCGTAAACGCTTGCGTACCCTGTCGGTTGCATCGATCAGCCATTCCATGCCGGTCGCTTTTAAGATCATCCCGGGTGCATCGCACTCAGGAACCCGACAGGGCATCATGGCCAGTGTGCGCAACGATGGTCAGCCAAATGCCACGGTCAGCGCTATCTTGCGCTGCCTGCAAATCGACGACGAAGCCGGCTATACGGCCTTGCTCAAGGCTTTCGCAGAAGAAAATGCCAGCCATCAGGCTCCCGCCAAGCGGCTGGATATCGAAAAGGTACCGGTGCTACCGGATCGCGAATATGTGATCGACCCCTGCTGCATGGCGATCTTCCGCCTATTCGATCACAACGGTGCGCATGTGCCTGAGGTCAACTTGCTGCTCACTGCCGGCCCTGGCAACGACCCCAACCAGTTACCCAGTGGTTTTCTTATCAATCGACAAGGTAATCAGCGCGCCCCTGGGCACCTGAGTTTTTATCTCAACCACGCGGTGCTGCAAGGCTGCCCACCGATACCCCGCAACAATGGCAGCATCGCCCGTCCGGCCCTGATTCCACGTCCACCGTATGGTATTTGTCTCGAACCACGCAATCAGGGCCAATTCGTCGAGTACTGGCGCACCCTGCTCGATACCTCACTGCAAGACACCTTGGCGTTGTTACACCCCAACGAAACCAGCATTATCGATATTCATCTGAGCCGTATCGTGCATGAAGGTGTTTTCCGCTTTACCCGCCAACTCAGCCCGGCGCAGAGCTTTAAGCAGGTCAAACCCGGCGGGGTAACTTGAAGTCCCCTACCCCGGGAGGGGAAAAAGCATGATCGGCTATGGATGCAGCACGAATGACGGCGGTTGTGGGGGCCTTGAAGGCATCGGCAACGTCTGCAAAGCCTGCAATACCGGGGCATCTGCCGCCTGCAGTCGCACAACTTGGTAAGCGCCATCACGAACCCGACCCAAACGGATCGTCTTCTGCCCGGATTGCAGCGCCTTCTGTACCAAGCTAATGAACTGGCCGGCACGTGTCACCTTC
>CAYOLM010000342.1:0-1961 GCA_964404785.1 uncultured Mizugakiibacter sp. | reverse complement strand
CATGGGCGGCATCGGCCACAATCTCGGGACGGCGGCAGTGCTCGGCTTGCACCTTGCCCCCCAACATGGCAATGGCTGCCGTAGCGATAACTGTACGCGGCCACAGTGCATTGACGGCAATACCACGCTCACTGAACTCTGCACTCATCCCCAGCACACACAAGCTCATCCCATATTTAGCAATGGTATAAGCGGTGTGGTCCTTGAACCACTGCGGATCCAGCACCGGTGGTGGCGCCAGCATCAGCACATGGGGGTTGGCCGCTTTTTCCAGCCAGGGAAGGCAGACCTGAGTAGTGAGAAAAGTACCGCGTGTATTGACCTGGTGCATCAAGTCGAAGCGCTTCATTGGGGTTTCGGCGGTACCCGCCAGCCAGATTGCACTAGCATTGTTCACCACGATATCGATGCCCCCGAAATGTGCTGCGGCTTGCTCGACTGCCGTCTTCACGGCATTTTCGTCGCGGATATCCACTTGCACGGCCAGTGCCTGGCCACCCGCCTGGACAATAGCCTCGGCAGCGGTATAAATCGTACCCGGAAGCTTCGGATTCGGCATGACGCTCTTGGCAGCAATCACAACATTGGCCCCATCACGTGCCGCTCGCAGGCCGATAGCTAAGCCGATGCCCCGCGAGGCACCGGTGATGAACAGGGTCTTGCCCTTCAGATCAGGCATGGGAATCTCCTTTAATCGCGCTGGAAGCGGGGTAACCAAGCCAGCATCTCATCCAATCGATCGGCCGCCGTTTCGGACTCCAGCAGCACCTGCCGTTCCGTCTCGTCCAGGGGTAGCAACTCGGCAAGGCGATAACTGACCCAGACCGCATCATCATAGTGTTCGCGCGCGGCATTGCGCCACGAGGGCGCGAACTGTTCCACCAGGCGCTCGAGTATGGTTACCAGTAAGCCGTATTCGGCAGGGACTGGCCACGGCGTTTCGACGGGCCAGACCTCGACGCTAGCATGGATCACTCCGTCCGGGCGTTGACGGGTCTGCAGGGCACGAAATCGCTGTTCACCCTTGATCCGGATGCCGAGTACTCCGTCACTGCAGGAATAAAAATCACCTATCCGGGCCAGGGTCCCGATCGCCACTGGAGCAGCGGATCCACCCGCCTCGGGGCCATGCGGAATCCAGTTCACGCCAAAAGCCCGGTTGTTTTCGCTACACTCACGCACTCGTTGCAGATCGCTCTGTTCGAAAATACGCAGTTGCCGTTCCCCACCCGGAAACAACACCGAGGACAGGGGAAACAAAGTCAGCTCGTCAAGGGTCGGCAGCACCGTAGCAGTCTACCAAAATCACATCGAATCAAGGAGTACGCAGGGATGTCGTCAATTGTCACGGATAGCACTTTACCACTCACCCCGGAAACTACCACTGCTTCGCTGATGGTCCGGGGCTTGTGTAAATCCTTTGGCAAGCAGGAGGTACTGCGAAATCTCGATTGGCAGGTTGCCTCCGGGAAGGTCATCGGCCTGCTCGGCCGTAACGGTGCTGGCAAGACCACGCTGTTGCGCTGCCTGCTCGGCCTCACCCCAAGTCATTCGGGAACGGTCGAGATCCTTGGCCAGCCCATGGATGAACCACGCGGCGAACGCTTGCACCGGATTGGCTATGTGCCGCAGAGTTTCGATCTGTTCCCATGGATGAAAGTGGGTGCCTATCTCACCTTCACCGCCGCTTTCTACCCGCATTGGAGCCAAGATCTGGTAGACCGTCTGCTGCAGGAATGGCAGCTCGATTCCAGCAAGAAGATTGCCGCGCTGTCACAGGGACAGAGGCAGATGCTGGCCATCATTCGAGCGCTGGCCCCGGATCCGGATCTGCTGCTGCTGGATGAGCCGGTAGCAAGCCTGGATCCCATCGCCCGCCGGGATTTTTTGGCTACTTTGCTGCCGTTGGTGCGGCGCCCCGGCAAAACCGTAATCTTTTCTACCCATATCACCACCGACCT
>CAYOLM010000341.1:0-1967 GCA_964404785.1 uncultured Mizugakiibacter sp. | reverse complement strand
TGGCGTGGATAACCGTAGTCGATCAATAGCATCAGGCCAGTTTGCAGAGTGCCGGCAACGGCCTGCAACCAATAGGGGAGTTGCGGCAGCAACTCGGAACGATAGCCGTCGGCAAAACGCTGTCCCAGGCGGCGTTCGAGATGCCGTACCGCGCCCTGCACCAATAGGTCCGCAGGCCGGTCTTGAGGCACAAAGCGGCCCTGGGCATCCACAGCCACATGCTGCTCCAACACTTCGCCGTGAGCGATACTGAAGCGGGTGGCCGGTAACGCATCCACAACTTCGTTAGCGAACAGCACGCCGTGCCAGGCGTTTTCCGGCGGGCGGTCGAGCCACTGCACCCGTGCCGCGAGGTCAGGGGGGAGATTCTTGTTCAGGCGTTGTTGCTGTCGATCCCGCAGTTCAGCGCTGGGTTCAAGAATGCAGTACTGCGCTGGGAGGGTCTGACGGCGAGCCAGTTCCAGCAAGGCCTGCTCGGCGAAGGCCCCACTACCGCCGCCAAGTTCGAGCATCTGGGCAGTATTGCCACAAGCCTGCAGGGCCGGGGCTACAACCTGAGCAACACAGCGGGCGAACAGAGAACCCAGCTCGGGGGCGGTAATGAAATCGCCCTCCCCCCCGAATTTGGTGGTACCGGCACTGTAATAGCCCAGTCCTGGTGCATACAGGCAGCGTTCCATAAAAGTCGAGAACGGTATACTGCCGTGAGCGGCGATCATTTCGCGCAGCAAGGCGCTGAGTTGTTCGGAATGCTCGCGAGCTGCGGCAGGCGGTTCGGGCAAGTCGACGGAGGTCACCTTCATTTCCTTCAAATGGATGGGTGGGCAAGGCGGCTGGAAACACGCTTCAAGGGGCTGGATCCGACCAGGTAGCAAGGCGAGTCAGCCGCTGTGGGTCAGTACGCTGATGCCATAGTTCACCCAGACTCAAGCCGCTTTGTGGGTCGCGTAGGTCAGGGGCAATGTCACTCAGCGGTTTGAGCACGTAATCCTGGCACAGCACGGGTCCGGTCCATTGCGGGCTCGTTTCCGTAGCCGTCGGGTCAAGATACGCCAGCAGATCGGCATCGAGGGTATGGTTCGAAAATCGCGGTGCATTACGATCCCGGCCCAGGCGGATTTCCAGGGCATGCAGCCAGTCCTGCAGGGCCGCTGGGTCGAGTTCGGTATCCAGTCGGACGGCAAGGTTGATGAAATCGGATCCGCTGAAGCCCAGCGCTGCGCTGCGGTAAGCTGGCGAGATCCGCAGCCCGGTAAAGGTGCTCCGCAGTATCTGCAGGGCTGCTTCGAGTATCCGTTGCGGGTCGATATTTGAGCCCAGACTAAGGTAGGCCCGCATCATGAGTGGACGATCATGCTGGGGAACTCAGGCCATGAAAAATCATGGCCGGGAGTGGGCAGCGGAGTCGTGATAGAGCGCATTCTGCAGGTCGGCGCCGGTCGGTCGCTGGTATAAACGCAGACCAAATTCGGGCAGGACTGCGATCAGATGATCGAAAATATCGGCCTGGATGCGCTCGTAGACGGCCCAGTCGGTGGTGGAGGTAAAGCAGTAGACCTCCACCGGAATACCCTCGGGACTGGGATCGAGAACGCGCACCATGCAGGTCATATCGGGATGAATATCCGGATGAGCTTTCAGGTAGGCGAGAATATAGGCTCGAAAGGTGCCAACGTTTGTCAGCCGGCGCTGATCCATGGGCACCATATCCTGCTTGCCATGCTCGTTGAGTTGGGCATTCCAGTGTTCGATATCGGCATGTTTCTGTTCCAGATAACTGCGCAGCAAGCGCACTTTGGCCAGCCGTTGGGTCTCTTCGGTATTCAGAAAACGGGTGCTGGTAATATCGATAAATAGACCTCGTTTGATTCGCCGCCCGCCCGCTTGTTGCATGCCGCGCCAGTTCTGAAAGCTTTCAGAGATGAACCGCCAGGTCGGAATAGTGGTGATGGTCATGTCGAAGTTCT
>CAYOLM010000340.1:0-1974 GCA_964404785.1 uncultured Mizugakiibacter sp. | reverse complement strand
GATTCCCGCCTGTACAGAAATGGCGAAATGGCCGTAGCCCGCACCCATCTACTGCAGCCTGTGCGATCATGCCGTTATGCCGTCGTGCGGGAACCTGCCATGAGCGACCTCTCCACCCAGAAGCTGGCTGTACTGATTGATGCAGACAATGCCCAGCCAGCAATTATCGAAGGCCTGCTGGCCGAAATCGCCCAGTTCGGTACCGCCCATGTCAAGCGCATTTACGGCGACTGGACCGGTACCCATCTAAAAGGATGGAAAGACACCCTGCTGACTCATTCGATCCAGCCGATCCAGCAATTCGGCTATACCCGTGGCAAGAACGCCACCGACTCGGCGATGATTATCGACGCTATGGATTTGCTGTACGCGGAACGCTTCGATGGCTTCTGCATCGTCTCCAGCGACAGCGACTTCACCCGCCTGGCCGCACGGATCCGCGAAGCCGGCCTGACCGTGTACGGCTTCGGTGAGAAAAAGACGCCCGAGCCCTTCGTTGCCGCCTGTGACCGCTTCATCTACACCGAGCTGTTGCTGGAGAAACCCGAGGATGAGACGCCACGCAAGCGCTCCAGCCGTGCCGAACTGAAACAGGACACTCGCCTGGTCAACCTGCTACGTAACGCTGTTGAGGCCCATGCGGATGATGCGGGCTGGGCCCATCTGGCCCCGGTGGGCAGCAATATTGCCAAGCAGGCACCTAATTTTGACCCTCGTAACTACGGCTACCGTCGCTTACGTGATCTAGTAGAAGCCACCCAGTTGTTCGAGATTGATGAACGCGGCGAAGGCACGCAGCGCATGCTTTACTTGCGCGACAAACGAGCTTCCCGATAAGACCCCTACCGCATTACGGGCAATCTCCTCATGTTGCCCTTCAAACCCAACCGGTTATTTAGCCGATACGGGCAAGGACGGGAAAGGCAATCAGCAACCAGGAGGCAAACTGGGTCAGTAGTCCGGTCATGATGGCCAACCCCATGATCACGATGATGAGACCCGAAATCCGGTACAGCCAGACGCCGGCACGAGCAAAGCGACTCAGTCGCCGCACCAACACCCCGGTAAAGGCCGCCGTCAACATAAATGGTACGGCCAAGCCGGCCGAATACACCGCCAGCAAGGTGACGGCATTGCTGGTGGCGCCACTCGCACCAACCGTAAGTATCGCTCCCAACACCGGGCCTATGCAGGGTGTCCAGCCAAAGGCAAACGCCACCCCGAGCACAAAGGCGCTGAGCGGATTACCAATCGCGCCACGGGCCAGGAAGCGGTAATCGCGTTGCAAAAAAGGCAAGCGTACCAAGCCGATCATCATCAGACCGAACAAAACCACCAGGCCACCACCCAGCAAATTGGTGATATCCCGATGACTCAGTAACAACTGCCCCAGCCAGGATGCGCTGGCACCCATCGCGATGAACACGCTGGAAAAGCCCAGAACAAACAGGAAACTGAGGCCAATGGTGGACAAACGCGCCACCGGCCGCTCCATGAGTTCTTCCGCTGAGCGGCCAGCTATGAACGAGATATACCCGGGTACCAGCGGCAGCACGCAAGGGGATAGAAACGAGATTACTCCGGCAAGAAATGCCATCAGCAATCCGATCTGGGCAACTTCGAACAAGCTGATATTCCTTGTTTTTAGTCAGACGGCGACCTGCTTCTGCAGCCGCAAAACCCGCTCACTCTAACTATCCGTGACCCCGCCAGCGAGTCGGCCGCTCAGCGGCGACCGACTCGAAGCGTACGATGAAAGACTACTTATTTCGCGTGTTTCACCTGACCATGATGACTGCTCTTGGCACCCTTCATGTCCATGTCATGGCACTTGCTCATCATCTTATGCATCATCTTGTGCATTTTGGCCATTTTTTTCATCATCTGCTTCTTGTTCATCGTTCCTGACATGCCTTTCTTGCCTTGCATCCCTGACATACCCTTCTCGCCCTTCTTGCTCATCATCCCTGACAT
>CAYOLM010000339.1:0-1975 GCA_964404785.1 uncultured Mizugakiibacter sp. | reverse complement strand
AAATCCAGGTCGCAGCCTTCACCAGGATGATCCAGATTGATGGTTGGCGGGGCAATACCTTCACGAATCGCCAGCGCCGAGAAGATGGCCTCAACCCCACCGGCGGCACCCAGCAAATGGCCGGTCATGGACTTGGTCGAAGACATCATCAGGGCCTGCGCATGATCACCGAATACATCCTTGACTGCATCGACCTCACCTTTGTCACCAATGGGGGTGGAGGTGCCATGGGCATTGATGTATTGCACCTCAGTCGGGTTCAAGCCGGCATCCCGCAAGGCATTGCGCATACACAGTTTGGCGCCTTCGCCACTGGGGGCGGTGATGTGATACGCATCGGCACTCATGCCAAACCCGATCAATTCGCAATAAATACGCGCACCACGCGCCTTGGCATGTTCGTAATCTTCAACCAGCAGTACGCCTGCCCCATCGGACAACACAAAACCATCGCGATCAGCGTCCCAGGGACGGCTAGCTTTTTCAGGCTCATCGTTGCGGGTAGATAAGGCCCGGGCCGAGCAGAACCCCCCCACTGCCGTGCCGGTCGTGGCATATTCGGAGCCCCCGGCCAACATTGCATCCGCTTCACCGTACTGGATCATGCGCATGGCCAGCCCAATATTATGCGTGGCGGTGGTGCAAGCAGTCACGCAAGCAATGTTCGGTCCTCTCAAACCAAGCAGGATCGACAACTGGCCCGCCACCATATTGATGATCGAACTGGGCACGAAAAAGGGTGAAATCTTGCGGGGGCCATGTTTGCTGAGCGTATTGCTAGTGCGCTCGATAGTATGGATGCCACCGATACCTGCCCCGATGGCCACACCGATTCGGTCAGCATTGGCCTCGTTCACCACATAGCCCGCATCGCGTATGGCATCCACCCCGGCTGCAATCCCGTAGTGGATGAAGGGATCCATCTTCTTCACGTCTTTGGGTGCGATGTAGGAGGTGGGGTCGAAATCACGTACCTCCCCGGCAATCCGGGTAGTGAAAGCCGTTGCATCGAAGTTAGTAATAGGGCCGATACCACTGCGTCCATGCACGATGGCATCCCACGCAGCGGATACCGTATTGCCGATCGGCGAGACGATACCCATACCTGTAATAACGACTCTTCGCTTACTCATCTGCCAATTCCCGACGCCACAGCGTATCGACTACTTAAAATGTCTATGACGCAGTGTGGTAATAGACCATACCTGTGAGTAAGGTCTCTAAAAAGGCGAAAGCCGCACCGACGGGTACAGCTTTCGACCAAGACGTGAACATCAAGATATCCGCGATGTCTAAAATATCAGCTCTTGACGTGTGCGTTGACGTAATCGGTCGCTTGTTGCACGGTGGTGATTTTTTCGGCGGCCTCATCCGGAATTTCACACTCAAACTCTTCCTCGAGCGCCATCACCAACTCGACCGTATCCAGAGAATCCGCACCAAGGTCGTCGACAAACGAGGCGCTGGGGCTGACTTCTTCTTCTTTGACGCCAAGTTGTTCAACAACAATCTTCTTGACGCGTTCTTCGATGCTACTCATGGGTTGGTTTACCTCCCGGGAAAAAGCCGGCGCATTGTAGTCGGAAAACAGGTCTTGCCGCCAGCCGGCTGGAGCAAACCTGCAACTGCGCTTTGCAGCGCGGGGTCGAATCCATCAGGGCATGTACATGCCCCCATTGACGTGCAAAGTCTCACCTGTCATGTAATTTGCAGCGGATGAAGCCAAAAACAATACAGCCTTGGCGATGTCCTCAGGGCTGCCAAGCCGACCCAGTGCAATCTGTCCCTCAAGAACCTTACGTTGTTCATCGCCCAGCGCACGGGTCATGTCGGTATTGATAAAGCCTGGCGCCACCACATTCACGGTGATTCCACGCGATCCGACTTCTCGTGCCAAGGACTTTGAGAAGGCAATGATACCTGCCTTAGCGGCTGCATAGTTGGTTTGTCCAGGATTGCCGGTCACCCCCACCAC
>CAYOLM010000338.1:0-1984 GCA_964404785.1 uncultured Mizugakiibacter sp. | reverse complement strand
GCGGATATACCTTGCGGCTGACTACCATTGATGGCAAACACTTGAGCACGCAGGTGAAACTACAGCCCTGAGGGTGAGCATTATTCATTTCCAGTACTGCAGGCCAAGCCTAAGCGCAGCGCTCAGAGCTGCGCTTAGGTACTACGTGAGGCATATTAGCTGAGCGATTTGCTTGTTACAGAAGTCGGCGCTGGCTATCAGAGATGCTCCATGGAATATAAGCTCGGCTGCGGTAGTGCGGCCGAACTTATACTTGTAGAGCGGTATGCAAGGATTGTTATTGGCGCATGGTGCTATGGCTGAATCGAATAGGGCCATTCTGGGAAACGCGACGATAGTGGAATCCGCATCTCAAGCCGATTTCTCCACTTCAATTCAGGAATGTCAGTTTCTTGAGATGACATCCAGGAAGTCCAACTGCCTGAGGGTAGATTCCGAGTCTGCGCGTGCCGTTTACGAAGCTATCCCACCCAGACTCTGGCATTGCGAAACAAACGCATCCAGGGTGAATCCTCACCCCAATTGGGTGGGCACCAGCTTAGTTGTACGCTACGAAAGACACGTTCCGGATGCGGCATGAGAATTAACACACGACCGGAGGCAGCGTGAAATCCGGTGTGCCCACCCGGTGAGCCATTGGGATTGAGCGGATAGGTCTCGGTGGCTTTGCCACGATGATCGACATAGCGTAGACAGGAAGATTGCGTGGGTTGGTCTTCTTCCTTCCAGGCGGCATACCCTTCGCCATGGGCAACGACCACGGGTAACCGTGAACCGGCCATGCCAGTGAGGAAAATGGACGGCGACTCATGGACTTCGACACTGACCAGGCGGGCTTCAAATTGTTCAGATTTATTACGTAAAAAGTGTGGCCAAGTGTCGGCTCCAGGAATAATTTCTCGTAATTTGGAGAGCATTTGACAACCGTTGCATACGCCCAGTGAAAAGGTAGTTTCGTCGGCGAAAAAGGCCTGAAACTGTTGAAGCAAGGACTCGTTGTAGAGGATTGAGGCAGCCCAGCCGCGGCCAGCACCCAACACATCGCCGTAGGAGAAACCACCGCAAACAGCAAGACCACGGAAGTCTTGGAGGTGCTGATGGCCGGAGAGCAGGTCGCTCATAGGCACATCGACAGCTTCAAAACCGGCGCGAGTAAACGCCGCCGCCATTTCAACCTCACCATTGACACCTTGTTCGCGGAGAATGGCGATTCGTGGACGCACCCCGCTGGCGATCAGGGGTGCAGCTACATTCTCGGCAAGAACGAAACTCAAGACTGGGCGCATGCCGGGGTCGTCATCGTTGCTACGCCCGTCGCGCTCCTGAACGGCACAGCCAGGATGGTCGCGTAACCGCTGCATGGCAGCACTGGTCTCATGCCAGGCTTTGAAGTGATCCGCCCAGTTCCAGCGAGCGATGGTCTCGTCGCCGAGAAACAACTTGATACCGAGTTTTTCGCTGGGTTGGCCAATGCGATATAAATAATGGGTAAGACCATGAGCCTGGGCCAGGACCTGCAGACGCTCACTGTCGCTCTCCGCGACCTGCAAGACAGCACCGAGTTCTTCGGTAAACAAGGTGCGCAGCGTGGTTTCACCCCAAGCTTCGAGTTGAATCCGTAAACCACAATGCCCAGCAAAGGCCATTTCCATAAGGGTAACAATCAGCCCCCCGTCACTACGGTCATGATAGGCGAGTAGCAACCCCTGACTGGTAGCATGCTGGATAAAGGTGAAAAAAGCCTGCAATCGATGCGGATCGTCGAGGTCGGGGGGGTCTCCCCCACCGCGGTTGAAGACCTGCATCAGGGCTGAAGCGCCCAGACGATCACGACCACCGCCGAGATCAAGCAGCCAGAGAGCTGAGGCCCCCTGATCGAGTTGTAATTGAGGGGTCAGTGCCCGGCGTACATCGGTAACCCGGGAGAAAGCCGTGACCACCAGAGATACCGGTGCCACGGTTTGTTGGGTACCTTGCTCAGCGT
>CAYOLM010000337.1:0-1985 GCA_964404785.1 uncultured Mizugakiibacter sp. | reverse complement strand
GTGCCACCACTGGCCCTGGCGACACTGGCCCTGTACATGAACCTGCCCGAAGGCAAGTTGGTACGTATCTTGATTAACTTCATCACGGTGGCAGGGCAGGTCATCGCCTACTGGATGACTTATCTGCTGCTGAGTCATCTCGGCATCCTTGCCGGCGGTGGCCTGGCCCTGATCATTGCCTGGGCCTTTGCCCTCGGTACCTGGCAGGCAGCCCGCCTGCATTTCATTTACAGTCCACTGCATTTTGACCCACCGATGACCCAGCCCGGTTGATCTATGCTCGAAGGTTCGGCACTCGATGCCCGAGATGATACTGACGACAGGCTTCCACCACCTACCAGTGGGTGGGTTATTTCTCTCGCCTGGCCGAGAGAGTAACCAGAGACTTCCCGCTTGCAGTGGCCTTGGATGAAAGGGTTTAATGGCTATCGCCCAGCGCTGCCAGGAAGCGCTGCTGCGCACCCTCGAAGCCACCATTAGACATAAACACCACATGGTCACCGGCACGTGTGCACGACAATAATGCCTCGATCAGTGCGTTAACCGAAGACACCCTCTGCCCCCGACCTTGCAAGCTGTCGATCACGCTCTGGGCATTCCAGGCCAGCTCGGGACGCTGCAAGAACACCACAGCGTCCGCCGCCGCCAGAGCCGGAGCCAAAAGGACGGCATGCACACCTTGGCGCATAGAGTTGGAGCGGGGTTCCAGCGCTACCACAATCCGCGCATTGCCAAGTTTTGCACGCAAGCCTTGCAAGGTGCTGGCAATAGCCGTGGGATGGTGGGCAAAATCGTCATACACCCGGATACCGGCACGTTTCCCCAAATCTTCCAGGCGCCGTCGCACATTGCTGAATCCAGAACAATACGGCAGCAGCTGCGCGGCCTCGACCCCACTCGCCTGAGCCGCAGCCAAGGCCGCAAGGGCATTCATGACATTGTGGCGTCCAAGCAACTTCCAGTGAACCTCGCCGAGCCGTTGGCCGTGACGAAAAACTGTAAAAACCGAACCGTCGTCGCGCAGCAGCTGTGCCCGCCAGTCACCTGTTTTGATCCCGAAGGTCTCCACTGGTGTCCAGCAGCCCATAGCCAGCACTTCGGCCAAGGCCTGGTCCTCGGCATTAACGATCAACCGACCATTGCCTGGCACGATCCGCACCAAGTGATGAAATTGACGCTGGATTGCCGCCAGGTCGGGAAAGATATCCGCATGGTCAAACTCGAGATTATTCAACACCGCCACGGTCGGTCGGTAATGTACAAACTTCGAGCGCTTGTCGAAAAATGCCGTATCGTACTCATCCGCTTCGACAACAAACGCCGCGCCCTGCCCCAAACGTGCAGATAATCCGAAGTTTCGTGGCACCCCACCGATCAGAAAACCCGGGTCGAGGCCCGCTGCATCGAGCAAAAAGGCCAGCAGACTGCTGGTCGTGGTTTTGCCATGAGTGCCGGCGACGGCCAGCACCTGTCGCGACCGCAGAATATATTCACCCAGCCATTGCGGTCCGGAGGTGTAACTGAGACCCTCGTCCAGCACTCTCTCGATGGCAGCATTGCCACGACTGAGGGCATTGCCAATCACCACACAATCCGGAACAGGTGACAGAACTTCGGGGCGATACCCCGACTGCAGACGAATGCCCAGCGACTCCAGTTGGCTGCTCATCGGCGGATACACGTTGAGATCGGAACCCTCGACCTGGTGACCCAATTCGCGAGCTAGTGCCGCAACACCGCCCATAAAGGTTCCACCAATACCGAGGATATGAATGCGCATTTCAGAGCAATGCCAGATAATGAACCAGGATCATTCTGCCCAAACTCAGCAGCAACACCATCAACACCCCGCCAGCAAAGGGTATCTCCAGGGCATGGCGAAAAATATGGGCCTTGACCAAAAACTTCCAGAAAGCCAGGACTAGCAACGGCACACTGAGCAGCAGCGCCCGGGAATCTGCCTGTCCTGGCGTCACCGGGCCCAG
>CAYOLM010000336.1:0-1986 GCA_964404785.1 uncultured Mizugakiibacter sp. | reverse complement strand
AGGAGGAGGCTCGATGTTGCACGAACAGTATAGTCTTTGGATTGCCATCGGCAGCGCCATCGTGGCACTTCTCTACGGTTTGCTGACCGTAGGCTGGGTGCTTAAAAAATCACCCGGCAACGAGCGCATGCAAGAAATCGCCGCCGCCATTCAAGAAGGGGCACGCGCCTACCTCAATCGACAATACAGCACCATCGCCATGGTTGGGGTGGTACTTTTCCTGATTCTGGGCTTCGTCCCGGGACTGGGCTGGCATACGGCATTCGGCTTCGCCATCGGCGCTATCCTGTCGGGAATAGCCGGCTATATCGGTATGAATGTGTCGGTACGTGCCAACGTGCGCACTGCTGAAGCGGCCCGATCCGGGCTGCCTGCCGCCATGAAGGTCGCCTTCCGCGGTGGCTCAGTGACAGGCATGCTGGTGGTGGGTTTGGGTCTGCTGGGGGTCACAGGTTATTTTCTGATCCTGCGAGGGCTCGGCCTTGCCGTCGAACCGGCGCTGCATGCGTTGATTGGACTGGCCTTTGGTTCCTCACTGATTTCAATCTTCGCCCGTCTTGGGGGTGGTATCTTCACCAAGGGCGCCGATGTCGGTGCGGATCTGGTCGGTAAGGTTGAAGCCGGTATCCCCGAGGATGACCCGCGCAATCCGGCGGTGATCGCTGACAACGTGGGCGACAACGTCGGTGATTGTGCCGGAATGGCCGCTGACCTGTTTGAAACTTTTGCAGTCACCAAGGTAGCGGCCATGCTGATTGGCGGGCTGACCCTGGCCACTGCGGGTCTGGCGCCGGTGGTGCTGCCCTTGTTGCTGAGCGCCATTGCTCTGGTCGCATCAATCATCGGCATCTTTTTTGTCCGCGTCGGCAAGCATGGCAGCGTGATGGGAGCGCTGTATCGTGGGGTGATCGTAAGTGGCTTGATCACCATCATTGCCTACTGGTTCGCCATCCACTGGATGATGGGCAGCGTGGCAGGCTATAACTTCCATGGTCTATTTATCGCCGCCATCACCGGCCCGATTCTCACCGGGGTGCTGATGTGGATCACCGAGTACTACACCGGTACCAATTTTCCTCCGGTACAGCATGTAGCCAAAGCTTCGACTACCGGCCATGCCACCAACATCATCGCCGGGCTGGGTGTGTCGATGAAGTCCACCGCCCTGCCAGTCCTCGCCATTTGTGCCGCCATTGCCGTTTCCTGGTGGGCTGCGGGGCTCTACGGTATTGCGATCGCCGCCTCGACGATGTTATCGATGGCGGGAATTATCGTTTCTCTGGATG
Organism: uncultured Mizugakiibacter sp.; assembly: GCA_964404785.1. Lineage (GTDB taxonomy): Bacteria > Pseudomonadota > Gammaproteobacteria > Xanthomonadales > Rhodanobacteraceae > Metallibacterium. Next base: position 700 of record CAYOLM010000336.1, on the reverse strand, counting down.
CCTTCGGACCCATTACCGACAATGCCGGTGGCATCGCTGAAATGGCCAATTTGCCCAAGGAAGTACGTGATATCACCGATCCGCTCGATGCGGTGGGTAATACCACCAAGGCGGTGACCAAGGGCTATGCCATCGGTTCAGCCGCCCTAGCTGCTCTGGTACTCTTTGCCGACTTCTCAGACCGTCTCAGTGCCCATTTCGGCCATAGTTTCAGCTTCAGTCTGTCCGATCCATTGGTGATCATCGGCTTGTTTATTGGTGGCTTGATTCCGTATCTGTTCGCATCGATGGCTATGGATGCGGTAGGTCGGGCGGCCGGAACGGTGGTGGAGGAAGTTCGCCGCCAATTCCGTGATATCAAGGGCATCATGGAAGGTACTACCAAGCCCGATTATTCACGCTCGGTGGATTTGTTGACCCGGGCCGCCATCCGCGAAATGATCATACCCTCACTACTGCCGGTGCTGGCGCCGATCGTCGTAGCATTTGGTGTCACCTGGATCGCAGGTCCCGGTGCCGGGGCGCGGGTGCTGGCAGGTCTACTGTTTGGCACTATCGTCACCGGCCTGTTCGTAGCCATCTCCATGACTACCGGTGGTGGCGCCTGGGATAATGCCAAGAAATACATTGAGGATGGTAACTACGGTGGCAAAGGCTCTGATGCCCACAAGGCGGCAATAACCGGCGATACCGTTGGCGA
>CAYOLM010000335.1:0-1992 GCA_964404785.1 uncultured Mizugakiibacter sp. | reverse complement strand
CCAGCTCGGAAACCTCAGGCAAGCCAAGCGGGGTGCTGCGACGCATGGACACCGGTACATCATCCGGCAAGCTACTTGCGGGGGGACATTGCGCCATAGCACAACGACCCGGCTTGGAATGTTGGTAGATCAACATGGGACTTTGACTCAAAGATGATTTGAAAACGGAAATGCGCAATCACTCAAATTGTGGTGCAGCAACTTCAGGATGGGGCTGCTGCTTGCTGGCTTTATCCAAACGCTTGAGCAAGGGCAAAATGACGAGAGCCACTAGCACACCAACTAGCGCCACATAACCCAGTTTCATAAACAGGTTGGTATACAACGGCAAAGTCTCGAGTGGATTGGTCACGCTTTGGGGTACCGCTGCATAATTCGCCACGATGCTACCCATATACTGTGCCAAGCCAGTCGACAGCAACCAGGCCCCCATCATCAAACCACGTAACGATGGTCCCACGTAGCGCGAGACCATGGCCAGGCCCAGCCCCGAAATCAGCAACTCGCCGAAGGACTGGAAGAAATAACCCCAGATCATCCACCACGCCGATACCATACCGGCCACAGCGAAATGTCCACTGATGCCGTACAGGAAAAAGCCCACTGCAACCATAACGAAGCCCAGGGCAAACTTGGCCGCCACCGAGGGGTCACGATCCCGTTTTCCCAGACCCGCATAGAGCCAGGCAAGAAGCGGACTCAGCACCGCGATCCAGAGTGGATTGAGTACCTGGAATTGTTCTGGAGGAACCATATAACCATAGAAATTCAGATCCACGTTACGCAACGCAAAGAGCGTGAGAGATGTAGACATCTGCTGATAGAAGATGAAAAACAGAATACCTTCAGCAGTGAGTAGCAGCATGGCAATCAAACCAGCGCGCTCGGCCTTGCCACCCTTGGCGATCAGCCAGGCAAACAATGCGAGAAGTATGGCTCCTGCCGCCCAGACCACGATCTTGGCGACAGCCAGATTCTGGATGATCAGAGCGATTAGGCCGGCAACCAGCAGGGTGCCAACCAGCACTATAAATAGATGACCCTTGTTGAGCGGTTTGAAATCCGGCTCAGAACCCACGTGGTCCAGAGTCTTGCGCTGAATGCGGTATTGGGCGATTCCGAACACCAGACCGAGTGCGCACACTGCAAAACCGAGATACCAGCCGTACTTCAGTGGAACCCCGAACCAGTCCTCTGAATGCGACCGAATTAGCGGCACACCAAACTGGGAAATAGCCGCGCCGATATTGATCGACATGTAATACATGGTGAAGGCCCCATCAAGCTTGGATGGGTCTTTTTCGTATAGTCGCGACACCAGATTATTCGGGTTAGCCTTGAACAGGCCGTTGCCAGCTGCAATCAGGCCGAGTGAAAAGAACAGCAAGGGGGTGGCCAGATCACCGTAGGTACTGCCCTTGGGTAGCCAAAATTCCCAGGGTACGGCCATCATCGCATAGCCTAACCCGAGCACAATGGCACCCAGCAGAGTCGTTCGGCGCGCCCCAAGGATTCGGTCGCCGATCCACCCGCCCACTGTTGGCACCGCATAGACCATGGCGCCAAAGGCACCCCAGGTCAAATTGGCGCGAACATCACTGAATCCAAGGGTTTCCTTGAGGAACAGCACCAGCAACACGGCCATGCCGTAATAGCCGAAACGCTCCCACATCTCGATCAGAAACAGGGCAATAAATGCACGGGTACGTTTCCTATCCTCGAGCTTGTCGGGCAAACGCTCGGTGGATTGCAGGGTCTCGGACATCAAGGGCTCCAGTGGCATAAACCCGACAAGACTGCCAGAATTGCCGTCAAATGCAAGCCCATCTGCCTGATCGCAATGAGAAGCTCAAGGCTTCACCGAAACTACGACGCTTGCCAACCACTTAGCTTTCCACACAGTTCCTTGAAACCCAACCATCACCTCAAATCAACGCTTCGACTGGGATCTCGAGCCTTGGTCGAAACCCTGGCGTGGTTGCGTTTGACCGC
>CAYOLM010000334.1:0-1992 GCA_964404785.1 uncultured Mizugakiibacter sp. | reverse complement strand
GCCGGATTGATCCACCAGACCGGTACCGGCCTTGACCTTGTCCACGCTGTCACTGATCAGGCCCTTGATCTCGCGCGCGGCGTTGGCCGAGCGTTGCGCCAGATTGCGTACTTCGGTGGCGACTACCGCAAAACCTCGACCTTGTTCACCCGCCCGGGCCGCTTCGACCGCCGCATTCAAGGCCAGCAAATTGGTCTGAAAAGCAATTTCGTCGATCATGCCCACAATCTCGGCAATGCGTGCGCTGGAGGTGTTGATTTCTCCCATGGCGGTCACCGCCTGACGTACTATCTCGCCCCCCTGCTCGGCTTTCTGCTGGTTGGAGCGAACCAGTTGGTTGGCTTGTGAGGCATTATCGGCATTGTGTTTGACAGTCGAAGTCATTTCTTCCATCGATGAGGCGGTTTCTTCGAGGCTGGCGGCCTGCTCCTGGGTACGCTGGCTCAAGTCATCATTACCCTGGGCAATCTGTTGGGCCGCTTCACCGACTGACTCCGAACCACCGCGGACGTTTTCGACCACCTGCAGCAACTTGGCTTCCATCCTGCGAAAGGCCAGCAACATCTCGCCCAGTTCATCAACCCGGCCAAAATCATCCGTAACCTTGCCGGTGGAACTATCCAGAACCCCCTCGGCAATATTCTCAGCAATATGTGAAGCCACCCCAATCCGCCGGGTCAACGAACGAATGAATAAGGTGTCGAAGAACACCGATAACAGCAGCGCCAGACTCAACAGGCCCAATATGCTCCAGCTCATCCAGCGGAAGGTGTTCTGCGAATCGATATAGCGTATAGCTGCATTCTGGGCACTTTCTGTAGACAGTTTGTCGCCTTCCACTCTCAACGCATCCAGGGCCGGCTGCAAATTCATACGCATCAAGGCGTTGGCCCTGGCCCAGTTGCCCTGCCGTATCGCCGCCATAATGCCCAGCCGGGCCGGCTTCCACTGCTTGATACTAAACAGGTAATTTTTCAGCGCCTTGTCCTGTTTTCCATCTTTCTTCATCTGTGTGGCATGAGCCCGCAACCAACGCAGTGACGGTACGACATGGCCATGGGTGGCAACAATCGCTTTCAGACTCGCCGCAGTTTGTACTGTGGTCTGAGCCTGCACGGCCCGCACCAGTTGACTGTAATTGGAGTGTACAGAGTCCATCACCACCGCGACATTGAGGGACTGCTGCATATCGAGCTGGTACATCTGGTCAGAGTTATTCTGTATATGCCGCATTCCGTACCAGCCAAAACCACCGATCAGAGCCATGAAAAACAATACCGACAACAGGCGCATTACCAGCCGGATCTTGAGTGTGTAGTGGAAACCGAAGCGCTTCACCGTGTTCTCCCATCAAATTGTGAATGTGCGTGCGAAGTCTTGACAGGTATCGGCGGAGTCTGCGCAGACTTGAACTCTGCGGCGAAAAGCCACGCTACCCCGCACAATGCGCCGTACACGTGTAGGCCGCTGTGCCAGACTTCAGGCACAGAGCTATAACCCAAGCAGATATCGCGCTGACTTAGCCCGGATGGTCCATCAATCCCCCCCGTCCTCGGCAGCTTTTTTATCAGCCACCAGGTCCCAGACCTCTCCCCCGGCGAGCCGGCCCGGATCGAGTAGCATAATCATGTGCTCCTCCCGCGTGGTTAAGCCACGCAGGTAATCGATGTCGATAGCGACGCCAAAATCAGGCACCGGGCAGACCTCCTCTTCCGCCACATCGAGTACATCAGACACGCCATCCACGACGATACCGAACTGACGTTTGCCGATGGCGACGACAATCACCACGGTGGTCGCGATGTAATCTATTTTTTCAACCCTGAAACGTAAGCGTAAATCGATAATCGGCACTATCGCACCACGTAAGTTGAGAACCCCCAACACAAAGGGTGGTGCATTGGGGATCCGCGTCGGCTTCGACCAACCGCGAATTTCCCGTACTGCCAGAATATCGATGGCATATTCTTCTTCGCCAAGAAAGAAACTCAG
>CAYOLM010000333.1:0-1997 GCA_964404785.1 uncultured Mizugakiibacter sp. | reverse complement strand
CCATGTCGCCAATCATCGCCTTGCTGACCACATGAGGGGCCTTGGCGCTATGCACTAGCACCGCACCAATAACCAGGTCCGCATCACGTACTTCGCGGGCCACGTATTCCTCATAGGGATACAAGCCGGTTACATTGCTGCCGAGAGCCATCATTTGTGCCAGGCGATCAGGGCGCTTATCGAATACCAACACATTGGCACCACCTGCCGCCGCCAATCCCGCGGCATTGCCCCCGGCGGCTCCGGCACCCAGCACCACCACCTTGCCACGCTCGGTCGAGGGCAGGCCTCCCAGCAGCTTACCTTTACCCCCCGCAGGCTGATGCAACAGATGGGTGCCTATCTGGGTCGCAATCCTTCCAGCAATGATCGACATCGGCACCAGCAGAGGCAGATCACCGTTACTCTCTTCCACCGACTCGAAAGCCACTCCGGTCAGGCCGATCTCTAGCAAGCGACGGGTCAGCTCCGGCTCGGCGGCCAGATGTAAATAGCAAAACAGCAAATGGTGTTTCTTGAGCAGGGCCAGATCCCCGGCGATTGGTTCTTTGACCTTGACAATCAGCTCACCCTGCTCATAAAGGGCTGCGGCATCGGCAACAATATCAACCCCAACCCGAGTGTAAGCCTGGTTAGAAAAACCACTTTTGACGCCGGCCCCAGCTTGCATGCAAACGGGATGACCATGGCGGATCAGGTCGGCACAGGCCGCGGGTACGAGCGCCACGCGCCCTTCAAGTGTCTTGGTTTCGGTAGGAATGCCGATACGCATGAATAATTCCTCAAAAGATGTGGTCAAGGAGGGGGAATACTAAGCCGCTTGATTCACAAGCTCATCGGCCCCATTCTCGCTGAACAAAGTTCACGAGCACAACACGGCCCGAAGTATGGGCGCCGACCTGCTAGCTATTTCACCGCAAACGACAGGAAATTATACATGAGCGAACCTCGTCACAGCCGACTTCTTATTCTCGGTTCCGGACCGGCCGGATACAGCGCTGCCGTCTATGCTGCACGTGCCAACCTCAAGCCGCGGTTGATCACCGGGCTGGAAACCGGGGGCCAACTCACCACCACCACCGAAGTGGACAATTGGCCCGGCGACTATAACGGTGTCCAGGGTCCTGAACTGATGGAACGCATGCAGAAACACGCCGAACGCTTTGATACAGAAATTGTTTTCGACCAGATTCACACTGCTGATCTGGCGGTTCATCCTTTTCGGCTCGACGGCGATAGCGGTCAATACACCTGCGATGCGCTGATTATTGCCACCGGAGCCAGTGCCCGCTACCTGGGACTGCCTTCCGAGGAGGCTTATAAAGGCAAAGGCGTTTCGGCCTGCGCCACCTGCGATGGGTTCTTCTACCGCGACCAGCAGGTAGCCGTAATCGGCGGCGGTAACACCGCCGTCGAAGAAGCTCTGTATCTGGCCAATATCTGCAGCAAAGTTACCCTGATTCATCGTCGCGACAGTCTGCGAGCCGAAAAGATCCTGCAAGACAAACTATTCGAGAAGCAACGCACGGGTAATGTCGAAATCATCTGGAACCACATCCCTAAAGAAGTTCTGGGCAACGATCAGGCCGGGGTGACTGGGCTGCGTCTAACCCATACCCAGAACGGCAACAGCCGCGACATCATGGTAAACGGGGTATTCATCGCCATCGGCCATAGCCCCAACACCGGCATCTTCAAAGGCCAGTTGGACATGGAAAAAGGATATCTACAGATCCACAGCGGCCTGCAAGGCAATGCCACCGCGACCACGGTTCCCGGCGTATTCGCAGCCGGTGACGTAGCCGACTCGGTATACCGACAAGCCGTCACCAGCGCCGGCTTCGGTTGCATGGCCGCACTGGACGCTGAGAAATACCTCGATGGATTACAGACATGAACGAACGGGGTTAGAACCCCCGAGTGATAAGGAGCTCTGGCCCCGTTCTTTTACGGTTCTCGACTTCGCTTATTTGTATCCTTTATTGGACTCTGCTTAA
>CAYOLM010000332.1:0-1998 GCA_964404785.1 uncultured Mizugakiibacter sp. | reverse complement strand
TGCCCGGAGCCGTACGAAAACTCTGCGGCGGCGATGGCTTGCGTATCCCCCACATGGGCTGGAACCGGCTGCAGTGGGAAGGTGCTGAGCCGTTATTTGAAGGACTCGATAAAAAGCAATCCTATGTCTATTTCGTGCACAGCTACGCGGCCCCCGTAACGACTGACACGCTGGCCCATTGCGAGCATGGGGTGCCGTTCAGTGCGGTGGTCCGGCACGGCAATTTCTACGGCATGCAATTCCATCCCGAACGCTCCGGGGTGGTAGGTGCGCAACTGCTACGGAATTTTCTGAGCTTATGAAATTTGCGGTGATTCCCGCTATCGACCTACGTGCGGGCCGGGTGGTGCGGCTGCTGCAAGGTGACTACGGACGCTGTACCGAGTACCCGTTGCAGCCCTTGGCCCTGGCCCAGTCCTACTTCGAAGCCGGGGCCGAGTGGCTGCACCTGGTTGATCTCGATGGGGCCCGCAGCGGTAGGCCGGAAAATCGACACATTCTGCACCAACTGACCGCAACGGGTTTGCGGGTGCAGGCTGGAGGCGGCATTCGTAATGAGGCGGATATCGAACGTCTGTTCGAGGCGGGTGCCAGCCGGGTGGTGGTGGGTAGTCTGGCCATCCGCGAGCCGCAGCGGGTTATGCGCTGGTTGCAGCAGTACGGGGCAGAGCGCATTACCCTGGCTCTGGATACGCGGTGGCGTGAGGGCGCTTGGCGCTTGACCAGCGCGGGTTGGGAAACCGCAGAGAAGGTCACCCTGAATGAACTTCTGCCACAGTATGCCGAGGCCGGTGCCCGGCATCTGCTGTGCACCGATATCGACCGGGACGGCACCTTGGCGGGTCCCAATATTGATTTGTACACATGGTTGGTTGAATGGGTGCCGGGGCTGGCCGTGCAGGTCTCGGGCGGGGTAGGCAAGCTTGCCGACCTGCGTGAGGCGCAATCTTGTGGGGCCGCCGCGGTGATCCTCGGCCGGGCACTGCTGGAAGGCCGCTTCACCCTGGCCGAGGCCGTGGCCGTTGCGGATTCGACCGCTACGCTTGCAAGTGAAGCGAGCCGGGAGCCGACGTCATGCTGACCCGACGCATCATTCCCTGCCTCGATGTACGCGATGGCCAAGTAGTCAAAGGGGTACGTTTTCGCAATCACGTGGTGATGGGTGAAATTGTCGATCTTGCGCTGCGCTATCGCGACCAGGGCGCGGACGAACTGGTGTTCTATGACATCACGGCCAGCCCGGAAGGACGCCGTGTGGATCGCGCCTGGGTCGAACGGGTGGCGCGGGTACTCGATATTCCTTTTTGCGTGGCCGGGGGCATCCGTCAAGTCGCTGCGGCCCGCGAGATTCTGCAGGTCGGTGCGGACAAGATCTCCATCAACTCCCCAGCACTGGAACGCCCCGGGTTAATCAGTGAACTGGCGGCCGCTTTCGGGGTGCAATGTGTGGTGGTCGGTATCGACAGTCGGCGTGATCCCGACGGCGAGTGGCGGATACGCCAGTACAGCGGTGATCCGGCCAGGACGCGTGCCGTGGCGCGGCGTACCCTCGATTGGGTGGTCGAGGCCCAGCGGCTGGGAGCGGGGGAGATTGTGCTCAATTGCATGGATACCGATGGGGTTCGCAGCGGCTACGATATCAAGCAGTTACGTGCGGTACGCAACCTCTGCCGGGTACCGTTGGTGGCGTCTGGTGGGGCCGGCTGCGCGGCCGATTTTGTCGAAGTTTTCCAACAGGCCGATGTCGATGCTGCTCTCGCTGCCAGCGTATTTCATCAGGGCAGTGTGCGCATTCCGAATCTGAAGGCCACGTTGGCGACGCAAGGTATCGCCGTGCGGCCCGTTACTTTTTCCGGGGAGAAAGTCGATGAGTGAGGTCGCTGTGGTTTCTTTCACCTGCAAGGTTGAAACGCTGGACTGGGACAAAGTCGACGGTCTGTTACCGGTGGTCATTCAGCACTGGCGCGATGGCCGTGTGCTGATGCTGGGTTACATGAA
>CAYOLM010000331.1:0-2000 GCA_964404785.1 uncultured Mizugakiibacter sp. | reverse complement strand
GGGCGGTGGACAGGGGCAGGGCGCCAAGGCATCGAACGCTCAAAACAATCCGAACACGAGCAACATCAATAACAAGCAGCCGGATGCAGTGGGGGTAGGCACTATTAAAGGATATCCGGAAAAAGGCAAGGACAGTTGGAGGGCTTCTAATGACCAGCTCTTTAAGAATGCTGCAAAGGCCTTCGACAAGGCGCACAAGCTCAAGTCGGGAGATAGTCTATATTTGACGGGAAAGCAGATTAAGGCGTGGGCCATGGTGGAGTCTGGCGGTAACAAGAAAGCCTTTACAACCGATCCCTTACAGGTCAATAATCCGGGTGATTTTACGGTAGATCAAGGCGAGATTACGGGGCTTAGGAAAAATGAAGTGATGACACCGCAGAAGAGTACCAACGCTGCCCTCAAGTGGTTTTGGCACAGGGGCACCATTCATGACAAGACTGGCAAGGTCACGGGCTATCGTTCACTGCATGATGCATTTAGTAGGTACAATTCAAATATGAAGAATTTTCCGAATCCCAAGGAAACTCATGCGGAGTGGTATGCGGATGAAGTTATACGTTTAGGAGGTGGATAATGAAACATTATGTGCTTCGGTCGAAGGTGTTGATTCTTGCGGGGGCCATCCAATGGTTTGGGGCAGTAGGTTTGTCCCTGGTGCCTATCCCAATGGCTTTTGCGAAAACCTGTGTTCAGGTGTCTGGGCTGGCGATTGACACGGTGAGAAACAAAACGATCCCCACGAGCGCTGAGATTTTGAGCATCATACATAAGCAGGGTCCAACTGATGAATATCCAAAGGGAATCCAGGTTCAATATCTTGGTTCATCTACGGTGGGTGCAACAAAATTCCATGTTGTCTACACGAGGCTATGGTGGAACAACGGAACACGCGAAACAGACAGGTTGGTCTTTTTTTCGGAAGAGTGGCAATACTTGGGTGATTATGGCCACCTCCTTCATCCTCCAAATCGGATATGTGGCAACGTATTGTATTGGCCCTATAATCCGAAAATTGGGAATCAGATAGTGCTCGGCAAGGAGGGCCCACCGGATACAGTTGTGCTTAATGGGGAAATATATGGATTCGACAACAGTAAGTCCAGCGGCGAAAAACATGATTGAAAAATGACGATCAACGGGTCAGACTCGATTGATATTTCTCTGGCTGGGGGAGTGAGCCTCACCCGCAGCTACAGCTACGACGGAAGCGGCAACCGCACCCGGGCCTGCAGCGGGAGCACCTGCAGCGTCTACACCTATGGCACGAACGGTGCCGGCCCGCATGCGGTGAGTGCAGTCAACGGCAACAGCAGCGGGTATGCCTACAACGCGAGTGGCGAGATGACGAAAGACAACGGGCGCAGCCTCACCTGGAGTGCCTTCGGCAAGGCACTCACCATCACCCGCGGCAGCACCACGCTCACCCTGCGCTACGGTCCCGGCAACCGGCGCATCCGCAAGACCGTCACCGGCCCCCTCAGCGAGACCGTGACCTACCTGGGGAGTGCCGAGCGCCTCGATATCAACGGCCGCGTGAGTATCCGAAGGACTCTCGCCCTGGCCGGCATTGCGATCATCGACACCGGCGGGGCCCAGTCCAAGCGGCTCTACCCCATCGCCGATCACCTCGGCAGCACCATCGCCATCGCCGACAGCAGCGGGCACCTGGTACAGGGCCTGGCCTATGCCGACTTCGGGAAGCGCTACAGCGCGGGCTGGGGAGCGGCGCTCACCACCGCCCAGGCCCTCAGCGTCAACACCACCCTGAGCGACCGCGGCTACAGCGGCCAGGAGAGCCTCGATGCCATCGGGCTCGATGACTACAACGCGCGCCTCTACGATCCCGAGCCTCGGGCGGTTCCTCAGCGTCGATCCGCTGATCGGCCACCCCGGGAGCACCCAGGGGATCAACCCCTACAGCTACGTCGCCAACAATCCGCTGAACAGTACCGATCCGACCGGCGAGTGCGCCAACCTGATTGCCTGTAGCCACTTCA
>CAYOLM010000330.1:0-2006 GCA_964404785.1 uncultured Mizugakiibacter sp. | reverse complement strand
CGGGGCTGACGCTCGGTGCCCTGCGCACGTTGTTGCAAGCCGGACTGGACAACCGATTTCTGCAAACCCAAGCGGGCCGCATGCAGGATCTGCATTACGTGCTCGGCCGTATCGACTTGGCCCAAGGCCAGGCCCACGCCGCGACTGGCGAGTTTGAGCAGGCACTGGGCTATGTCATCCGCCCCGGGTTTGCCGCCAATAGTGCCGCCCTGCTCGGCTCAGCTGGCTACCCGGCCATGGGCCTGGCCGTACTGAACCGGTATCGGGCACTATCACCCCAGGCGGTAAAACCACGACTGGGCATGGCCATGATTCACGCTTGGGTACTACGCCGCCAGGATTACTGGCCTCGCGAATTGAGCCGACTGCGTGCGACACTGCAGGCCAACATTTCGCCTTCCACACCCCATCAGGAACCCGCCCGTGGCACTTGATTATCGCCATCCCGACCGCTGGCGCCAGCTGCTGTTGCCGTTTCTTATCCTGCTGACCCTGGCGGTCTATTGGCCCGGCCTGTATGGCGGCTACACCTTCGACGATTATCCCAACATCGTCAATAACTCGGCTTTGCGACCCGAGCACATCACCGCGCGCAGCCTACTGACTGCCGCGCTGTCCTCACCTTCCAGCACCTTCAAGCGGCCCTTGGCCTCGCTCAGCTTCACCGCCAACTGGCTGCTAACCGGCATGAATCCGTTCTGGATGAAGCTGACCAATGTGCTCATCCACCTGGGTAATGGCCTGCTGCTGTATTGGCTGAGCCGACGATTGCTGCGGATCGTCTGGCGCCATACCCCCGACCCTAATCGGGAAAAGCTCACTGCCGCGCTGATCGCCGGGGGCTGGCTGCTGCTGCCAATCAACCTCACCGCAGTCTTGTACGTCGTGCAGCGCATGGCCAGCATGGCCAACCTGTTCGTACTGGCCGGATTGCTTGGCTACGTGGCGGCCCGGCAGCGCATGCAGGCCGGTCGGGGGGGGGGGCTGGCGGCCTGGCTGAGTTTGATACTGGCCACGGCGGTCGGTTTCACCGCCAAGGAAACCGCCGCCATGACGCCGTTTTATGCCCTGCTGATCGAGTGGGTGTTGTTCCACGGCAAGAATCGTACGGGTAGGCCGGAGCGCTCGATTCTGCTGCTGTTCGCGGTAGTCCTGGTACTGCCGATGGTTATCGGCCTGTCGTGGTTGTTGCCCGGCATCCTCAACCCCGCCGCCTGGGCGACGCGTGATTTCACCCTGGGTCAACGCTTGCTGACCGAGCCACGCATCATTCTCGACTATCTGTACTGGATCGTGCTGCCGACGCCGCATGCCCTGAGCTTTTACCACGATGACATCCGTATCTCGACCGGGCTGCTGAGTCCATGGACCACCCTGGCATCCATACTCGCCATTGTCAGCCTGATCGCTACAGCCATCGGCTTGCGCCGACGAGCCCCACTGATCGCCCTGGGTATCTTGCTGTTCTTCGCCGGACAATTGATGACCGGCACCATCCTGCCACTGGAACTGGTGTTTGAGCAGCGCAGCTACTTTGCCAGTTTTGGGGTGTTGCTGGTGTTGGTACCGCTGCTGACCTCCCGTACGGCCATGCCACTGGCCCGCGGCACGCTGCTGGCCGCCCTGTTGGCACTATGGGGCAGCATGACCCTGATGACAGCCTGGGCCTGGGGCAATCCGCTACGGCTGGCCATCGACCTGGCCTACCGGGCCCCGCACTCCCCCCGCGCCCAGTACAGCCTGGGACGCACCTATATCATCCTCTCCGCTTACAACCCCAAATCACCCAACATCAAGCGGGTATATGCCCCGCTGGAACGGGCCATGAAACTGCCACAAAGCTCGATCCTGCCCGAGCAAGCGCTGATCTTCTTCAATGCCCGCATGCACCGGCCACTGAAGCCAATCTGGTGGACCAGCATGATCGCCAAGCTGCAGGTGCGGGCCCCAGGAGTGCAGGATCTCAGTTCTCTGGCAGCCTTGACCACCTGCGCCAAACAGCATTT
>CAYOLM010000329.1:0-2012 GCA_964404785.1 uncultured Mizugakiibacter sp. | reverse complement strand
TGAAGCTGAGGCAGCTTGAATGTGTGACCGGACATCTTTGTTGACAAACACCGGGTGTAATGCAGATAAAGCTGGAAGAAAAACTGCCTAGCCCAACCTAAGGGGCCACCCTGCGGGCGGGGGTTGAACTCGACCCACAACTTGTTTTGCCGGGTGCCTGGGCGGGGCAGGAAACCGAGGCTTGGATCCAGCGCAGCACCATAAACGTCGTACTGGATACCGGCGTTCCAGAGATCATTCGGGTAAGCCAGTCGCCAACCCCAGCCGCTCGCACTACCGGTGAGTGGAGTGTCTGCCGAGCGTGCGCCCCATGCGGACGCCTGCAGATTCTTGTTGTCTCGAAACTGTGCTGTCTGCCAGACGGCATCTGCCCCATAGAGGGTGGCGTGGGTGGCTCCGCTAGGGTCGCCGTGGGTCAGCATGAGGCCGAGATTCAGGCCATTGTTCAGGCCATAGACCATACGCCCGGCAAACAGATTTTGTGATTTCAAGCCGCTGGCGGAAGCCGTTTTGACACCGAGCAGTCCCAGAGCGACGGGGCCGGCCTCCCCGACCAGTTTAGCTCCGGCGTCGATCGGTACCACTTGTCCGTTATTCAGACCGATCCGCCGTGAATAGAACGGGATGAAGTTTCGGTCCAGTCCGGCAGCGAAGGCAAATAGATTCGAACCCTCAAGAAAAAAACGCCGATTCTCTGGCAGAAAAAGGGGGTAAGGGCTTAGGTTGATCTGTTCATTCTGGGCCTCCGACTCGGCAAAATCCGGGCGGACGGTCAGCACCCCGGTGAGCAGCGGAGTTAGGGCATCGCTTACGGTAATTCCAGCCTTGTGTCGGAAATCCTGAGAGCGGCCACCCGTAGCAATCAAGCCATAAGGGGTCACCCGCAGCCCGAGTCCGGTTTCAAGCCCACTCATACCGGCCAGGGTGCCTTCGCGATGCAGATCGAGAACGGAACTGTCCAGCGTGTGTCCGGCCCAAGTGAGGGTCAGTTGATCGCGCGGTACATAGCGCGCCACGTTGAAGCCCCAGCGCGAGTGCTCGGGGTTGAAACGCAGGCTGGCAAATGGGATCTTGATCAGCCCCGCCCAGCCCTGAGCCGTCCGCCAGGTACGGGCATCCCAGATCCCGTTCCAATCCCAGTTGGGGCGACGATGCGCCGACGAAATCAAGCCATCGCGGCGAGCTCCGCCGGCATTGACCTGGAACACGTAGGCATTGCGAGCGCCATGCAGGGGATCGATCACGATGGTGAGGTGATCGTCGTCGCCTTGATAGGCATCGCGGGCCAGTCGATGAATAGCTATCGCGGCGGGATGCGGGTCGGTGGCCTCAATGGCGATGTACAGAGCTTTGCGGGTATGTAGAAGTTCAATACGGGTTTTGAAAGGTGTTGGGATCCCCGGTGCGGGTTGTTGCTGGATGAGCGCGGAAATTACGGCGGCATGGCGCCATGGGGTACCCAAGGGTTTGGCATCGAAATGCACAACCGCCACGACGTGCTGCATGGTCACGGTAGGCATACCGAATACCGGCCAGGAGAGCAGTAATAAAAAGCTAGCGAAAACGTGTAGTTTGCCGCGAACGGAGCGGGCCGAACGGGTGGATGACAGGTGGTTACTTAACATTACATTATTATCACAATATCAAAGCAATATTGTATAAAAGTTACTATTGACTTTTAAACATAGGTGGGGGTAGCGTCAATTAGGTGAGCAATGGGGTCTCTATGTGTCAATCTCATAGGGATATCTGATTAGCCCTGAATCTCAGCATGATATCGCATGATTTACGATGGGGCTACTGGATGATGAGTCCTCCCAAAGTTAGGGTCTGTGTCATGGCAATGAATCAGATGGATTTAAACCTTTTAGGAGAAGGGGTAATTTCATGAAAAGTCAAGGAAGTTATCGTAGGTTAAATAATATACTACTCTTTTTTGCTTGTTTTATTTCAATATTAATCTTTAGCCCACGTTCCGAAGCACTCAATGTGGCCGAAACACCGATAGGTCT
>CAYOLM010000328.1:0-2032 GCA_964404785.1 uncultured Mizugakiibacter sp. | reverse complement strand
ACCCGCCAGCCACCCGAAAAGTCGGCGACGGCACGTTGATGGGTATCGACGGCAAAGCCGAGGCCGTGCAGCAAACGGCCAGCTCGGGCTCGGGCGTCATAGCCACGCAAGGCTTCGAGACGGATATGGGCGTTAGCCAGGGCATGAGGATCATCCGAGGTCTGGGCTCTGACTTCTTCGGCCAAAGCCGCCGCGACCTCAACATCACCACCCAGTACGTAGTCGATGAGTAGATCAGGCAGGGCCGGGGTTTCCTGGGCTACCGAGGCGAGCTTCAGTCGGGTGGGCATCCCCAGGTGACCGGCGTCCGCCTCGTGCTCGCCTTTCAACACCGCAAACAGGCTGGATTTACCACAGCCGTTGCGGCCGACCACGCCGACTTTCCAGCCGGCATGCAAAGTGGCATCCATACCGGCTAGCAGTAGTTGGCCGCCGCGGCGCAAGGCGAAGTCGCGAAAAGTAATCATAGGTGGTTGAGGTCGAAACCCGGTATGGGAAACACCGCTCTGCCTACATCGAGTGCAGGCATGCGGATTAAGGGTTGGCTATGCTACTTCAAGCCAAAGCAGTATGCAGTTCGGTAGTGGTTTTGAGTCGCGACCGGGTCAGTCCGGAAGCACGACGTGGATACGTGTGCCGTCCAGCTCAACGGTTTGCCCAGCACGAATTTTACAGGTTTTGCGTAGCTCAGTACGGCCATCCACTTGCACCGCCCCACTGGCAACGATGGTCTTGCCGTGGCCACCGCTGTGACACAGCCCAGCCAGCTTCAGTAACTGGTTGAGCTCGACATATTGGCAGTCGGCCTCAAGCTGGAATTCTTGTTCAGTCGCTTGCATAAAACGTATCACTCCAAATTTTGTATCGAAATTATATGGGTTACCCTGAACCTGGTTGGAGAGAAATTGCCAGCAGAGATTTTTCAGGAGAATTCCATGCGGCGTTGGAATGGCTGGGGTGATGAGTCCATCACGGTGGAACTGCCAGCTCATGGAGAGGCTTTTCTGGCTGCGATCCTGGGTACCGGTAGACCTCTCCCGGATGCCAGCCTGGATAGTGTACGGGCCCGGGTACCGGCTTCGCGTCTGCTGGGTCATCGGCTACTTGTCACGACCGCTGATGATCGCCTGAAGCATGCCCGCGGCCAAAGCTTGCCGGATTGGCTAGCCATGCGTTCTGGCGATTTTGGGGTGTTTCCCGATGCCGTAGCCTATCCGGAAACTGCTGGGCAGATTCGTGAGCTGCTGGCCTGGGCGTCACTGCAGGATGTGAGCTTGATCGTCTATGGTGGCGGCACTTCAGTGGCCGGGCACATCACTCCCCAGGTCGGTCGCCGACCGATACTGACCCTGTCTCTGGAACGCATGAACCGGCTGATCGAGCTGGATGAAGAAAGTCAGATTGCGACTTTCGGCCCCGGTGCCAATGGCCCCCAGGTGGAAAGCCAGTTACGGGCCCGGGGTTTTACCCTTGGTCATTTTCCGCAGTCCTGGGAGCTTTCAACCCTCGGCGGCTGGGTGGCCAGTCGCTCCAGTGGCCAGCAGTCACTACGCTACGGGCGGATCGAGCAACTGTTCGCCGGCGGCAGCCTGGAAACCTTTGCCGGGCCATTGCAGATTCCGAGCTTCCCGGCATCATCCGCCGGACCGGATCTACGCGAGATGGTGCTGGGTTCGGAAGGGCGTTTCGGGGTGATTTCCGAGGTTAAGGTACGGGTGACCCGCCTACCCGAGCAGGAATATTTCTATACCGTGTTTCTGCCAAGCTGGCCGCAAGCGCTGCAAGCCGTTCGCCTGCTGGTGCAGGCCCGGGTACCCCTGTCGATGTTGCGTCTGTCCACTGCGCTCGAAACCGAGACCCAGCTGGCTCTGGCCGGTCATCCCCAACCGATCGCCGCGTTGGAGAAATATCTGTCCTGGCGCGGTGCCCGCCGCGATAAGTGCATGCTGACCTTCGGCATAACTGGCAACTGCCGACAAAATGCCGTATCACTCAAACAGACCAAAAAGCTGCTGAAACGTTTTGGTGGGAT
>CAYOLM010000327.1:0-2036 GCA_964404785.1 uncultured Mizugakiibacter sp. | reverse complement strand
GGCGATTGCGAGGCCAGGTACAGTTTCGACATAGACGGCTCCGGGTAGGTCGGACATGCTGGCAGCCCAGGCAGGCTCAGCACAAGCCCCGGTTCCCACACTGCGGTCCGCTTAAGCTGTCACTATTTTTCAGATTGGCTGGGATCGCTCTTACGTTGGCATGGCGGATTGCAATGTATCCAGCAGCTCGTGGAACAATGGATCCTCTCAGCTGCATCCAAAATTCTGTCGTCCGGTAACTTCGATGGCCTCACGGTGCACTGCACGAACTTCTGCGAGAGCTGGGCCCGCATGCAGAAATCGCTCCAGTTCATCCAGGCTCTCAGCCAAGCCTTCTGCGACCACCTCAACCCGGCCATCAGGTAGGTTGCGAGCCCACCCGTACAGGCCCAAACGCAGTGCCTCTACTCGGGTGGAGGCTCGAAACATCACACCTTGAACCCTTCCCTCTATCAGGAAACGTGCCGCATTCATCAAATTTATCCTCTGACCAACCACCGGTTCCGCACTACGGTATTTTATCGGTCACTAAACCGCACAGTAAGTTTTTAAGGGTACCCAAGCACCTGGATCAGGCATTTTCTTGAAATCTTGCAAATAGGTATTGGTCACGGATCCTGGCAAAATCTTCATTTCTGCCAACCTGGTAAGCCACTTTATAAATCAGGCTCTGCGTCCGGCTCGACGGAGCGCATACTTTCCAGGGTAAAGCCAAGATCTTGTTCAAGTTTTCGGGCAATTGCCAGTAGTTGCGTTTGCAGTGCAGTGGGCAATCCCTGCATGGCAATCTCGATCTGCCGCAGGTTCCTGGGTAAACGATACCCTCCCACTTTTACCAATTCACCCAAGCTCAAGGTTGCCGGATCCCGGGCTAACACCCATCCACCAGGCTCAGTACGCACCAAAACCCGTAGCGTCTCAAGGTCGCCCAAGTATTGTTGTAACCGATCCGCATCGAGAAATGGCAGCTCAGCACGTAGCGCTACATCGGTCAATGCCCGGCCCTGAGCGTGACCCACCGCTAAGTGTTGCAACAGGTGTAACAAGCCAATAATCGGTATATCTCCAGGCAGCCGCTGGGCAGCAGGCAGATAGGTAAAGCTAGCCAGTGAGGCCGTTAACGAAGCGCCCACCATCACGATGACCCAGGACAAATACACCCAGATCAAGAAAATCGGTACTACCGCAAGTGCCCCATAAATCGCCTTGTACGAAGCCAGCTGAGTCACATACAAAATAAACCCCAGCCGGGCCACCGCAAACAACAGGGTCGCCAGCAAGGCCCCGATTGCGGCGTGCCGCAAAACGACCCGTCGATTTGGGATCAGTGTGTACATTGCCACCAGACCCACCCAGGTAAGTAGGGGGGGTAACACCTCTAACAGATGCACACTGAAGCCGAAACGTCGATCAGCATCGGCTATCCACGGTAAGGCCAGTAGATACGAACTCACCGCAACGCCAGCAATGACGAGCAGCGGACCCAGAGTCAAGGCAGCCCAGTACAGCAGAAACCGCACCACCCCCTGACGTCGCTGCCGTACCCGCCAAATACGATCAAAGCGATTTTCGATGGCTGCCATCATCATCAAGGCACTGAGCAGCAAAACTCCGGCACCTGCCAACGTCATGCGACTGGCATTGGCCGCAAAACGCAGTAAATAGGCTTGTACCGTTACTCCGGTGGCAGGTACGAAATTGTGAAATACGAAAGCCGATACATACGCACTCCACTCCGCAAAAACCGGAAACAGCGAAAGAATGCCAAATACCGTTGCCAGCAATGGCACCAGTGCAAAGATGGTGGTGAACGCCAGAGCACCCGCCGTCTCGAAGCATCGTTCACCGCGAAAACGCTGCCAGGTATAACTCGCAAAAGCACGAACTCGATTGGCATCTGGATAGCCCATACAGCAAGACTAGCAGCCTGCCAAACTGTGGGAAAATTGCCCTCCAAGCACTTCACAGCAAGTGCACATCTGAACTGCCATGGTCATCACCACAGGTGAGCCCACGACATTCACGCTCATAACCCC
>CAYOLM010000326.1:0-2049 GCA_964404785.1 uncultured Mizugakiibacter sp. | reverse complement strand
GGGATCGTAAGGTCGAGGGTGATTACAAGGTCAAGTTGCGGATTGATGTCATCAACCGCCCGGGCGTATTGGCAACCGTTGCCGCAGCACTGGCCGAGACGGGAACCAATATCGAGAATGTGGAATACATCGAGCGTGATTTTACCACCTCGACCCTCATGTTTACCATTGAAGTGCAGAATCGAATCCACTTGGCGCGGGTCATGCGACGCATCCGGCACTCTGCGGTAGTCAATGCAATCCACCGTGACCCATTCTGATGCGGTTGCATGGGATTGACCTTGATCCTAGCGTAAGCTTCGGCGTATAACCCCTTGTTACGGAAATCACTCCATGACCCGAATTGCTATCCAGACCTCCGCAGCCCCCGCGGCCATTGGCCCGTATTCGCAAGCTATCCGTGCCGGCGATACGCTTTATCTATCCGGGCAGATCCCGCTGGATCCCGAAACCGGTGAGCTGGTAGCGGGTGATATGGCAACCCAGGCGCGACGGGTATTCGATAATCTGCTGGCGGTGGCCGAGTCTGCAGGCACGGATTTGGATCAGGCTGTTCGCCTGGGCATCTATCTTACCGATCTGACCCACTTTGCCGAGGTCAATACGGTGATGCGGGAATATTTTCATGAGCCTTACCCGGCACGTGCCACCATCGGTGTTGCCGCTTTGCCGCGGGCTGCAGCTATTGAGGTTGACGCGATACTGGTGCTCGACCCACGCTGAATTGTGGCCCGATCCTTATCCCCAGAGGTAAGCAAGCCAGGCCCTGACACGCCATTGGCTTGCTTGCATGGCATTGGCCCGGCCCTGTCCAGGTCGTTGGCCAAACTCGGCCTGGAGCAGTTGGCTGACCTGTGGTTCCATCTGCCATTGCGTTACGAGGATCGCACTCATTTGACGTCGATCGCGGCACTCCGTGCAGGTTGTCGAGTGTTGGTCGAAGGGTCGGTGATGGCTGTAGAGGACCGTTTTCATTCCCGCCGTGAACTGCGTGTGGTGATTGAGGATGACTCAAGTTCAATACTTACCCTGCGCTATTTGCATTGGTATCGAGGTCTTATCGAACGCTTTGTGCCGGGCCGCCGGGTACGTTGCTATGGAGAGGTTAGGCAAACTATCCACGGTCTGGAAATGGTCCATCCTGAGGTTCGCGTGCTCCGTGGTGGAGAGCCATTGGACCTTAATCTGAGCCCGGTTTACCCCGTTTCCAAAGGGATTAGCCATGCCCGTATGGGTAACCTGGTGGACCGTTCACTGGCTTGCCTGCCGTCAGACGCAAGCTTGGAACTCCTTGATCCTGAAGATCTGCAATGGTTGCAGTTACCCAATTTACGCACCGCCCTGCAGCTTGTGCACCGACCCTCACCCGCAACCGATGTACAGGCCCTATTGCTGGGCACACATCCAGCACGGCGACGCTTGTCTTTTGAAGAGCTGCTAGCCCAACATCTTGGCTTGCGGCGGATTCGCCAGCAGGTACGTTCCTTCACAGCACCGATCATCCAGGATCAGGATGACTTGCGTGCGCGGATGCGTAAGGGGTTGGGGTTCGCACTCACCGGGGCTCAGCAGCGGGTAGTAGGTGAGATTCTTGATAATCTACGTCAATCCCGACCCATGTTGCGATTGGTCCAGGGCGATGTCGGCTCGGGCAAGACTGTAGTGGCGGCTCAGGCTGCCTTAGCAGTGATTGAGGCGGGCTATCAAGTAGCGATGGTGGCCCCCACAGAACTGTTGGCCGAGCAGCACCACCGCAGCTTTACCGCCTGGTTGGCCCCGCTGGGTTTGGAAACCGTCTGGTTGGCTGGCAAGGTCAAAGGACGTGCCCGCCTAGCGGCTTTGCAAGACCTAGCGGGCGGCGCGCCTATGGTGGTTGGTACCCATGCCTTGATGCAGCCAGGAGTTGCGTTCTTGCGACTGGCCCTGGTTATCGTGGATGAACAGCATCGCTTTGGTGTACAGCAGCGCTTGGCGCTTGCTGAGAAGGGATCTGAGAAACAGCTTATGCCCCACCAGCTGGTACTCACCGCTACGCCGATTCCTCGTACT
>CAYOLM010000325.1:0-2056 GCA_964404785.1 uncultured Mizugakiibacter sp. | reverse complement strand
TGTGAGCTGGCACGTATTCACCCTGAACAGCTGTAGAAGCAGCAAATGTGACTACACCGTCTGCCAATCGAGTTTGCTGGCCGCCGGCCAGTGCTGCTCGCGGACCTGCCGGGTGTAGGGATCATTCAAACAAGTCGCCGGGTCGACGACAGGAAGTAACCCTTCGGCTACCCCATCCCGTACAAAGAAGGCATTGAAGCCGAACCGGTGCATGCCGATCAGCCGGTAACCCTTGTCTCGGCCAAGTTTGCTCATGGCCGCCAGTGATGCCCCGCGATAGAACTCCGACTCGCAGACGAACTCGGGAGCGTATGGAACCGTCAGGGCCAGCTCTGGAGGTATCAGGTTGTGGATTTCACATACCACCACTTGCGGGTCAATGACCTCGATCGCTTTCCATACCCAGTAGTCCATGCCATCGATGTCGAGACTCAACAGGTCAACGGATCCACTTACACCTGATTTGAGCAGCAGTTCATTGACATTTTCAGCAGTCAGCCAGGCCTGGGTAAAACGGGGCGGATGCAGGAAGGTATCCCTGTTTTGCGCATAAAACGCGTTACCTCGTCTTACGTTATCGGCGTCGCCATCAAACAGGTGCCCCCACCAACCATGGTTGATGATCAGGTTGGCGGTATTACACTCGCGGCCATTGCCGGCACACAGCTCCACGCAGATCCGGTTGAGCGGCTGGATCAGCGAGAAAAGGTACAGCAGGATGCCATCTTCTTCGAACTGCGAATACTTTCTGAAGCCCACGTCCAACAGCGATGGCAGTGCTTGTCCATGATCCGTAGCCAGCGCGCGGTACTGTTGCATCAAGCTCTTTTGTGCCGCGACTTCGTTGTAGGCTTCCTGGCCCAGAAGATTGCGCAGCCGTTTACTGAGCGAGCGCTTGAGACGATGTTTGAGGTTCATGGCGACTATCTTAATGAAAACGGACAACCCGTAGGCCGTCCGTTTTGTTTGCCGGTCTGCTACAGGGCAGCTTGATAAACCGTAGTGGGCGGTTCAAGTGTAAGGTGCTACTGGCAGCGGTTCAGTTCTTGAGCAATCCTTCAACACCCGCGCGCTCTTCGCGCAATTCCTGTTCCGTTGCTTCCATACGGGCCCGGGAAAAGGCATTGATTTCCAGGCCCTGCACAATTTCATAACGACCATTGCTGCAGGTCACCGGATAACCATAAAGAATGCCTGGCTCGATACCATACGAGCCATCTGCCGGGATTCCCATAGAGACCCAATCGCCCTCGACACTACCCAGTGCCCAGCTGCGCATATGATCAATGGCCGCCGAAGCGGCCGAGGCGGCTGATGAGGCACCACGCGCCTTGATAATCGCCGCGCCACGCTTCTGCACGGTTGGGATGAAGTCATTTTCGTACCAGCTCTGTTCAACCTGTTCAATCGCTGCCTGGCCCTGGACTGTGGCGTGATGGATATCTGGATACTGGGTGGAGCTGTGATTGCCCCAAATGATCATCCGCTGAATATCGGTACTGTGTGTACCGGTCTTCTCGGCCAGCTGGGAGATGGCGCGGTTGTGGTCCAGACGTACCATCGAGGTGAAACACTTCGGGTCGAGATCCGGAGCATTCTGTTGCGCAATCAAGGCATTGGTATTAGCCGGATTACCCACCACCAGCACCTTCACATCACGTCGGGCGTGATCGTTTAGAGCCTGGCCTTGCGGGGCGAAGATTTTGCCATTAGCTGCGAGCAAATCCTTGCGTTCCATACCGGCCCCACGGGGTCGGGCGCCAACTAGTAGCGCATAATCGACATCCTTGAAACCAAGCTTGGCATCATCAGTGGCGACGATACCTTGCAGTAGCGGGAAAGCACAGTCGTTGAGTTCCATCACTACGCCCTTGAGTGCCTCCAATGCCGGGGTGATCTCCAGCAGATGCAGAATCACCGGCTGATCCCTGCCGAGCATGTCCCCGGCAGCAATACGGAACAGCAGCGCGTAGCCAATCTGGCCGGCAGCGCCGGTTACAGCAACTCGGACGGGAGTCTTCATGATTAGGTCCTCTTTGATTCGAAGGGAATAAAT
>CAYOLM010000324.1:0-2057 GCA_964404785.1 uncultured Mizugakiibacter sp. | reverse complement strand
TTGACCGGGTCACTGACGAATTGCAGATGGAGATCATGCAGACCCGCATGCAGCCAGTGGCTCGTTTGTTTCAACGGTTTCCACGCATCGTGCGTGATCTTGCCAAGCAGCTTGGCAAGCAGATTGAACTGGTGCAGCAGGGCGAAGATACCCAGATTGATCGTAGCCTGGTGGAAGCATTGGCCGATCCGATGGTTCACTTGGTGCGCAATGCGCTCGATCACGGGCTGGAACCACCGCAGGAGCGGCTCGCCGCAGGTAAGCCGGTCACAGGCCGGCTGGAACTTGCCGCAGCCCAGGAAGGGGAACGTATCGTGATCAGCATCCGTGATGACGGACGCGGTATGAATGCTGAGGTGTTACGTCGTAAGGCTCTGGAAAAAGGCTTGCTAGGTGCCGAACGGGCCGCGAGCTTGAGCGAGCGGGAATGCCACGAACTCATATTTATGCCGGGTTTCAGTACCTGCAAAGAAATCTCCGACATCTCCGGCCGGGGTGTGGGTATGGATGTCGTCAAGACCCGGATTGCCAAACTGGGGGGGTCGGTTCAGTTGCAGTCGAAGCAAGGATCAGGCAGCGAATTTCGCTTGTTATTACCGCTTACCTTGCTGATTGTGCGGACCTTGCGGGTTGCCGTGGGGAACTGCCAGCTAGCTTTACCATTAGCCCAGGTGGTGGAGATTTTCGAAACGTCACCTACTGCGGTGCAGCGACTGGAAGGCGCCGAAGTGATTGCTCATCGAGGCCAACCACTGCCCTTGCTGCGACTGCATAAGTGGTTGGGATATGGAACCAAGCAGCAAGGCCGCTGGCATGTGGTGGTGATCGAAGCGGTGCACCGCCGGGCCGGGCTACTGGTGGATGAGGTGCAGGGTCGCGAGGATGTGGTGATCAAGCCGCTTGGTTCCATGTTCCAGCAGGTGCAAGGTCTGTCCGGTGCCGCGGTGACCGGCGATGGCCATGTAGCACTGGTGCTGGATCTGGGCCATATGCTGGCCGGAACCATACCTGAGCTGGAGGCCCGGACGTGCAGCTGCTGAGCCTGCTGGGGCTGATTCTTGCTTTCTTCACGATCATCGTGGGGGCCATTCTGAAAGGCAGCCATGTGGCGGCCTTGTGGAGCAGCGCTGCTTTTGTAGTGGTAATTATCGGTACTACCGCAGCGGTACTGGTGCAGACCCCATTTCAGGTGCTGGTACGGGCCATGTGGATGAGCCGCTGGGTGATAATGCCACCGCCGGGTAGTGGCCATAGCATGATTGAGAAAATCATCACCTGGAGTGAAATTGCCCGCCGTCAGGGTCTGCTAGGCCTGGAAGATATGCTGGATGGGGAACAAGACGGTTTTATCCAGAAAGGGCTGCAGCTACTGGTGGATGGCAGCGAGCCGGAGACTATACGGGCCATTTTGGAAGTTGAAATCACTTCCCGTGAGAATGCCGATATGGCAGCTGCCAGAGTATTCGAGAGTGCTGGGGTTTATGCCCCTACCATGGGTATTGTCGGAGCGGTAATGGGCTTGATGTCGGTCATGGAAAAACTGGCAGATCCTAGCAGTCTTGGCCCCGGTATCGCGGCGGCCTTCGTATCGACTATTTACGGCATCGCTTCAGCCAATCTACTGCTATTGCCGATTGCGGCCAAGCTCAAGGATCAGGTGCGTGCGCAATCGCAGCTACGCGAGATCGTGACCGAGGGTCTGCTGGCGATTGCCGACGGAGAAAATCCCCGGGTCATCGAAACCCGCCTGCAAGGCTACCTGCACTAGGTGAGCGCATGTCCAGTGTCGAGACTACTCAGCGCCCCACCGACTACCACACGCCTCATTCCAAGGTGGATAGCGTGCCGCCAGGCCTGCCCGAAACGCTGCGTCGTCCCTCTAGGGCACGTCCGGCTCGGTCGCGCAGACGGCACCAGGAAGAACACCTCGATCACGAACGCTGGGCCATTCCTTATGGAGACCTGGTTACCCTACTGCTGGCATTTTTTGTGGTGATGTATTCCATCTCCCACGTCAACCAGGGCAAGTACCGGGTCTTGGCACAGTCGTTGGCACA
>CAYOLM010000323.1:0-2057 GCA_964404785.1 uncultured Mizugakiibacter sp. | reverse complement strand
GCCAGTGTGATAGCCGTGCGCAGCACATCTGCTAACCATAGCATGCTGCGTTGCAAGAAGAGTCCAGGATTGCCCCAGTAGCTGGATACTTTTTTGATCTTGCAGGAAATTGCCTATCGTTGGGCTCTCGGCTTCGCTCGGTATGCAGATTTTGAGTTGGGACGGGTGGGGTGGCTCATCACCAACGTAGAGAAATAATTGTAGCGATTTCAAGAATTGACCTCCTGGACCGGTTTTGTGCTTGGCATGGCCATCTGTACCCGCAACACCAGCAGGGCGGCGATGACCAGGAATACACCTGCAAGGCGGATCACGTTATCCGGGTTACCACCGAGTCCGTGATTGTAGAATAGTGGAATGGTGAGGCTTTCAACCAACATCGGCAGCACGATAAACGCGTTGAACAGGCCCATGTAGATGCCGTTACGCTCGGCTGGAATGCTGCTGGCAAGCATGGCGTAGGGGTTGCCCATCATGCTGGCCCAGGCTAAGCCCACGCCAACCATCGGTAGCAGCAGCAACCAGCGGTCATGTATCCATGGCAGCATGAACATACCCACACCGGCGGCGGTCAGGCAGAATGCATGGATGTGCTTGATGCCCATCTTGCGGGCCAGCGGTACTAAGGCGAAGGCACTGAGAAAGGCCACGAAATTATAAAAACCACCGATCTGGCCGTTGATGAGTACGGCCTGGGTGAAGCCTGCCGAGTGCGTGTTGGTGGTTCCAAACAGGGTGTGCGACAGGGCGATGGGGATGTATTGCCAGTAAGCGAACATCGCGTACCACTGGAAGACCATCATCAGTGCTAATTGCCGCATGGGGATTGGCATCTCGACCCAGGCGTCGTAGATTTCGCGGGCGGTGGCTCCCACGGAGCGCGATACCGTGCGCATGCGTTCGAGTTCGGCGCTGCTTGGCGGCAATTCCGGTGTGCTCCAGGTCGACCAGCTCACTGTTACGACGGAGAGCACGCCACCAATCATGAAGGCGGCAACTATGGTTTCCGGGATCCCATAGGAGGTCGCATCGGTGGCGTTCATGCCCAGCAAAATCAGCAGCGTCGGTGTCAGATAGGCAAGGGTTTGTGACAGTCCGGTGAAGGCACTCTGGGTCAGAAAGCCTAGCGTGTGCTGGCTGTGATCGAGGCGGTCACTGACGAAAGCTCGATACGGTTCCATGGTGATGTTGTTGGCGGCATCGAGCACCCATAGCAGAGTCGCCGCGACCCATAGGGCGGGGCTGAAGGGCATAGCAAACAGGACGACACTACAGATCATCGCGC
Source organism: uncultured Mizugakiibacter sp. (assembly GCA_964404785.1). GTDB lineage: Bacteria > Pseudomonadota > Gammaproteobacteria > Xanthomonadales > Rhodanobacteraceae > Metallibacterium. Next base: position 772 of record CAYOLM010000323.1, on the reverse strand, counting down.
CAACGAAGAAATAGGGTCGGCGGCGACCCCAGCGGGTCATAGTGCGATCACTCACGGCACCGACGATCGGCTGGATGATCAGGCCGGTGATCGGCCCGGCCAGCCACAGCAGGGGCAGGATGGCATCATGGGCGCCGAGATATTTGTAGATCGGGCTCATGCTGCTCTGTTGCAGTCCGAAACTGAACTGGATACCGAAGAATCCCACATTCATGCTGAGGATCTGCAGAAAGGTCAGGCGGGGCTTCAGTGCTCTCATTGAGTCGATTCTCTACGGGCAAGTGTTGGTAAGGCGTGCTTGGGTTAGGTTAGGTTCGGAGCACAATACCTGGAGGGTATGGTCGTTGGTGGAATTGCCAGCGTTGCCGCCAGCAAAGGTAAAAATCAAGTTGCTCCGGGGTGGCTCCGCGAATGGCACAGATTGCGGCGGCAAAGCGGTTGCCACGTTGCAGGGTGGCGACTTCGGGCCAGTTGCGGCTGAGTCCGGCGAGCCATATTGCCGCGATAGCATCTCCCGCTCCGACAGTGTCGATGGTCGTTGTCGGTACGCCAGCCTCTACGGCCAAACAGCTACCGCGCTGATTCCAGATGGCGGTACCCGCAGCCCCATAGGTGACGATGAGACGCTGCGCACCGGTGCTCCGCAACAAGCTGCCGATCTCCCCACGTTGCTGGTCAAGCTCGGGTCGTTGGGTGGTGTATTGATTCGGCAGATCGAGCCAGTGCAGCAGCATCGCCAGTTCATTAACATTGAGTTTGAGTATGTCGATAT
>CAYOLM010000322.1:0-2059 GCA_964404785.1 uncultured Mizugakiibacter sp. | reverse complement strand
GGGATCCACGGCCTGGCGGCAGCGTCCGAGCAAGCCTCCAAGGCGTTCCGGGCCGACGGATTCCCACCTGTGCCGGAATGACTCGAAGGTGCATCGATATTTCGTGTCGTCTCTATAGGTGTTTGCACGGTTAGGCATCGAGATCGGGAATCAGCTGGTTCTCAAGATAAGTCATCATATCTTTGAGTTTGAGCTTGCGTTTTTTCATGCGGATCAGGCTCAACGGGTCGGCGGGATGGCCGGCAGTGGTTAGCCGTGCGATAGCCAGGTCGAGGTCCCGGTGTTCGGTGCGCAGTTCAGATAGGATCTGGGCGATGTTGGCAGGTTGATCGCGAGTCATGGCAAGGACGGTCAGATTATCGTCAGTGTAGCGCCATCGGCGCATTGCGGGCGCTTGCATGCCCACGGTTACAATACAAAGCTTCACACCTTGTCTACAGCCATGAATGTTGATCCTCGCAAACGGCGCTATGAAGAGGCCAAATTGGCCAAACGCTTACGCCATCAGGTAGGTCAGGCTATCGCTGACTTCAACATGATTGAGGAAGGTGACAAGGTGCTGGTGGGTCTTTCGGGAGGCAAAGATTCGTATACCATGCTGGATGTCCTGTTAGCGCTGCAGACTCACGCACCGATCCACTTCGAGTTGGTAGCGGTTAATCTCGATCAGCAGCAGCCAGGGTTCCCCAGGCAGATCCTGCCCGCTTATTTGCAGCAGCGCGGGGTGCCTTTCAAGATTCTGCAGCAAGATACCTATAGTGTCGTCAAGCGCTTGGTTCCTGAAGGCAGAACCCAGTGCAGCCTGTGCTCGCGGTTGCGTCGGGGGGCTTTGTACGCCTATGCCAAGCAGCAAGGGTTTACCAAAATTGCCTTGGGTCATCATCGTGATGATATGGTCGCTACGCTGTTTCTCAACCTGTTCTTCCAGGCCCAACTCAAGGCTATGCCACCAAAGTTACGCTCGGATAACGGCCATCATGTGGTCATCCGGCCCTTGGCCTACGTACGCGAAAGGGATATCGTCCGCTATGCTCAGAATCGCGATTTTCCGATCATCCCCTGTCAACTGTGCGGGGCACAGGAAAATCTACAGCGCCAGCAGATCCGGGCAATGATGGATGACTGGGAGCATCGCTACCCGGGGCGTATTGAAAATATTTTCCGCGCCTTGGGTAAGGTCGTACCCTCGCAGCTGGCTGATCGTGACCTGTTCGATTTCGCCGGTCTTGGAACCTACCAGGACAGCCGGCAGGCTCCCGATGCCCATGCTTGGTTGGCTGGCGGGGTGGTCAAGGAGCCGGTTGAGGTAGTTTGAATATTGACTTCTTCCAGCGCAGGTCCTGATCTTGGCCTGTGTTGGTTCACATTTTTATGGCAGGTATCCAAAACATGTTCTTTCGCAATCTCAGCTTGTTTCGCTTCAGCTCGGCGACGGCCACCCAGCTCGATGGCTTGGAAGAGGCTCTGGATAGCCATCGTTTGCATCCGCTCGGCCCCATGGATTTGTCTACGCATGGCTTTGTGCCTCCGCTGGGTCGGGATACTGAAGTGTTAACGCATGCGCTCGGCAGCTGCCGGATGTTTACCCTGGGTAGCGAGGACAAACTGTTACCGGCGGCAGTCGTCAATGAGGAATTGGCACGCCGGGTACAGAAAATTGTGGGGATAGAGGGCCGTGCGATCGGTGCTCGCGAGCGTCGGCGCTTGAAACAAGATGTGCTCGATGAATTGCTGCCGCGGGCCTTTGCGCGTCCCACGCGGTTGTCGGCTTACCTGGATGTCCAGCATGGCTGGGCGGTGTTCGATACCGCCAGTCACAAGGCCGCAGAGATGGCCTTGAGTGCGCTACGTGAGGCCCTCGGCAGCTTTCCGGCATTACCACTGGCACCGGAGCATGCGCCGCGACTGCGTTTAACCGAGTGGCTAACCTCTGCGCAGTTACCGGATGCCCTGGAATTGGACGATGAATGCGAATTGCGCGACCCGGCCGGGCAGACTGCCGCAGTGGTTCGTTGTCGTCATCAAGACCTGACTTCGAACGAGGTTCATGAGCACCTGC
>CAYOLM010000321.1:0-2069 GCA_964404785.1 uncultured Mizugakiibacter sp. | reverse complement strand
CCGTGGGGTGGCCTCCGCTGGCATGCTGTGCTCGGCGGATGAATTACAGATCGATACAGATGCCTTGGGCCTGTTTGAACTGCCCGAAGAAGCCGTGCCTGGCCAATCGCTGAGCGCAGTCTTGGGGTTGCCGGATGCCAGTATCGAGCTGACATTGACGCCGAACCGGGCCGATTGTTTCAGTATGCTGGGGCTTGCCTATGATGTTGCGGCACTGTTCGATGCGGGCGTGCGTACGCCGCCTTGCGTCGAGGTGCCCATTCAGGGTGATCGCCATCGACAGGTCAGGCTGGAGGCCGGGCAGGCCTGCCCGCGCTATCTGGGACGTGTCATCGAAGGAGTGGATCCCCAGGCACCGATTCCCACCTGGATGCAGCAGCGTTTATTGCGTGCGGGTTTGCGTCCGGTGAATGCAGTGGTTGATGTCGCCAACTACGTAATGCTTGAACTAGGTCAACCCTTGCATACGTTCGATAATGATCGTTTGCACGGAGAGATTCATGTGCGCTTGGCGCAAACGGCTGAATCGATACGCTTGCTGGGGGATCTTGACGTAAGCTTGGATTCTGACATGCTGCTGATTGCCGATGATCATGGGCCGATTGCCCTGGCCGGGATTATGGGAGGGGCGGACAGTGCCGTACAGGCGTCGACCCGAACTGTTTTTCTGGAGAGTGCTCATTTTGCTCCGGCCTCGATCATGGGGGTAGTGCGTCGGCTTGGCTTGCATTCCGATGCGGCGCATCGTTTCGAGCGGGGGGTTGACCCCGAGCTGCCGAGCCAGGCGCTACAGCGGGCCAGCGGCCTGCTGATCGCCATAGCTGGGGGCAAGGCCAGTACCATCACGGTTGCCGAACACCTACCAGATATTCCGTCCCGATTACCGATTCGCCTCCGTAACGACCGGGTGGAGCGGATACTCGGTATGGCCATTGCGGATGCTGAGATCGAACGGATACTCACCGCCCTGGACATGCGTCTGGCCCGTGAGCAGGGAGCTTGGATAGTGGTGCCTCCTTCCCGGCGTTTTGATATTGAGTGTGAGGAGGATCTGATCGAAGAGATCGCCCGCATCCATGGCTATGATCGGATACCGGTAAGTTTGCCCGTGGTGGGCAGCCGGGTGGTCACTGAGCCTGAGACCAGGGTGGGCGATAGCATGTTCCGTGACGCCTTGTGTGCGAGCGATTACCTGCAGGCCATTCACTACGCATTCGTCTCCTCTGCCAGCCTCGAAGTGTGGGGGTTGCAGGATGCTGCGGTGCCGCTCGCCAATCCGCTGTCGGCAGAATTCGCGGTGATGCGCACATCCTTATTGCCTGGTCTTGCTGCTTCCGTACAGGCCAATCGCAATCGCCAGCAGAACCGCGTCCGTTTATTTGAGCTGGGCCGAATTTTTCTGCGGGGTGCAGACGGTGAAGCACCGACCGAGATTGAGAGCTTGGCAGGGATGATGGTGGGTACGGTACAGCCCGAACATTGGCATCAGCCCCTCCGTAATGTGGACTTCTACGATATCAAAGGCGATGTGGAAACCTTGTTGGCCCTGACCGGAGAGTCGGGGCGTTACCGATTTGAACATGACCATTTGCCACTGTGGCTGCATCCCGGTCGCGGAGCTCGCCTGCTTGCAGATGGCCGCTCGATCGGTGCATTGGGAGCCTTACATCCGCAATTGCTGAACAAACTCGGTATGGATGGAGAAGTCTATGCCTTTGAACTGTGTTTAGGTGCGCTGCGTGATCGCAGGTTGCCAAAGGCTCGGTCGCTCAACCGCTTTCCGAGCGTGCGCCGTGATCTTGCCCTGGTGGTGAATGAGGCCGTAAGCTGGGCCGACGTTGAGCAAATCGCTCGGCAGGCGGCGGGTGAATTGCTGACACGTCTCGAGCTTTTCGACCTGTATCGGGGCCAAGGCTTACCTGATGGGCGAAAAAGTTTTGCTATAAGCTTGATTTTACAAGAAAGTTCACGCACTCTTACGGATGAGGAAGTGGATACGTGTATGCAGAAGGTAATGGATGCACTATTGTTGGGTGTGCAGGCAGAGTTCAGGGGGTAGTCATGGCATT
>CAYOLM010000320.1:0-2085 GCA_964404785.1 uncultured Mizugakiibacter sp. | reverse complement strand
TAATAACGGTCTTTAGGAGAACGTGCATGAGTCGAACTGCATCGGCGGGCAGCCGCTTTCGTGCCGCCATCGAAGCCGAAAACCCCTTGCAGCTGGTGGGGGCGATTACCGCCTATGTCGGCCTGATGGCACAACGTACCGGTTACCAGGCGCTGTACCTGTCCGGTGGTGGAGTCGCTGCCAACTCGCTCGGTGTTCCGGACCTCGGCATCAGCACCATGGAAGACGTGTTAACCGATGCCCGGCGGATTGTCGAGGCTACCCAGATGCCGTTGCTGGTCGATATCGATACCGGTTGGGGTGGCGCTTTCAATATCGCCCGTACCATCCGTTCATTCGAGCGGGTCGGGGTAGCTGCGGTGCACCTGGAAGACCAGGTGGGACAAAAGCGCTGCGGCCATCGGCCCAATAAGGAGCTCGTTCCGGCGACTGAAATGATGGATCGGGTTAAAGCGGCGGTCGATGCTCGCAGCGATCCCCACTTCGTGATTATGGCGCGTACCGATGCGGCCGCTGTCGAAGGCTTGGAAGCATCGATCGAGCGTGCTTGTGCCTATGTCGAAGCCGGTGCGGACATGATCTTTCCCGAAGCAATGAAAACCCTGGATGACTATCGCCAGTTCAAAGCGGCGGTCAAAGTGCCGATTCTGGCCAACCTGACCGAGTTTGGTGCCACTCCCTTCTTTACTGTTGACGAATTACGCTCGGCCAATGTGGATATCGCGCTGTATTGCTGCGGTGCTTATCGAGCCATGAATAAGGCGGCCCTAAACTTCTATGAGACGGTCCGCCGCGATGGCACCCAGAAGGCCGTCGTAGCGATGATGCAAACGCGTGAGGAACTCTATGATTTCCTTGGATACCACCGTTTTGAGCAAAAGCTCAACGAGTTGTTTGCCGATGCCGAGAACAAGGCTGACCACTAATTTTTAATTTCCCCTGCAGAGGGGGCCATGCACGAGGTTTACCCATGTCCGAAACCACTCAGAATGTTCGTCCCAAGGCTAAGAAATCCGTTGCCCTGTCCGGGGTTACTGCCGGTAACACGGCTATCTGTACGGTAGGTCGTAGTGGTAATGATCTGCATTACCGTGGCTACGAAATTCATGATCTCGCTACCAAGGCGAGTTTCGAGGAAGTGGCCTACCTGCTGGTCCACGGAGTACTGCCAAGTTGGAGTGAGCTGAACGCCTATCGGGTTCGACTCCAGAACTTGCGTGGCTTGCCGATGCCGGTCAAGAGTACCTTGGAGCAACTACCGGCCTCGGCCCATCCCATGGATGTGCTGCGGACTGGCTGCTCGGTGCTGGGTTCGGTTCTCCCTGAGAAGGACGATCACAATGCCGCCGGGGCCCGTGATATTGCCGACCATCTCATGGCGAGCTTCGCTTCGATGCTGCTGTACTGGTATCACTTCAGTCACAACGGCCGGCGTATTGAAACCGAGACCGATGACGAATCAATTGCAGCGCATTTTCTGCACCTGCTGCACGGCACGCCACCCAGCGAACTGCATGCCCAGTCGCTGGACAAGTCGCTGGTGCTCTATGCCGAGCATGAGTTCAATGCCTCAACCTTCGCGGCCAGGGTGATTGCCGGCACCGGTTCGGATTTATATTCGGCCATCACCGGGGGTATCGGTGCTCTGCGTGGACCCAAACATGGTGGCGCCAATGAGGTGGCGATGGAGATCATCGCCCGTTACCGTAATGCCGATGAGGCTGAGTCGGATATCCGCGAGCGAGTTGGGCGCAAGGAGATCGTCATCGGGTTCGGTCATCCGGTCTATACCATCGGTGATCCACGCAGTCCGATCATCAAGGACATCAGCCGCAAGCTGTGCCAGGAAAACGGCAACATGCGCTTGTTCGAGATCTCCGAGCGTATTGAGCAGGTGATGATGGGAGCCAAGAAGATGTTCCCGAACCTGGACTGGTTCTCGGCCAGTGCCTACCACATGCTGGGTGTGCCCACTGCCATGTTCACCCCTCTGTTCGTTATTGCTCGCACCTCGGGCTGGAGCGCGCACGTTATCGAGCAGCGTGCCGATGGCAAGATCATTCGCCCTGGTGCTCACTACACCGG
>CAYOLM010000319.1:0-2091 GCA_964404785.1 uncultured Mizugakiibacter sp. | reverse complement strand
AATTGCACTCCGATTCCGGCAACCCGGTTGCCCTGCGCTCCAAGCGGAGTGATCCAGACAACTTTACCGGTAACCGGCAGGCGCTCCGTTTCATCCAATAGATTGATCAACAGAAACAGTTCGTCATCAAGATTGTAGGTCTTGGATGTCGGTACAAACAGCCCACCGCCTTGCAGAAACGGCATGTAGCTTTGATATAGTGCTTCGGCATCCTTGATCGATACCGGCAAAATACTTTGTCTTGGATTGCTACCTGTAAGTTTGGCTGAGTCGGTCATGGGCTTACTCCGAACTGGCTCGGAAGAGACTGGATGAATCGCTGGCTGTGGTCAAGTTACCTGCAGCGTCTGCCGATATCCAGTTCCAGGAATCATAGATCCAGGGGGTGGAAATCCGACTGCGTACTTTTATAAAAAGTGGCGACGGCCGCGGGTTATCAAAGTGCAGAATAATGCCATCTGCTGTAGTGCGCAGATGTAGGGAAGCTTCCTGAATCCGGTCCCGTATTGGCAAACGCCAGGTACGGGCCTCGCTCAAGACCAGTAATTCGCAACCACGCCCCAGCAGGGGCCATGGATGCCATGGCAACAACAGACGGGCCGCTGCCGAGGTTGGGGGCCGTGGTAATACTTCGACAAAATGCTCGGTTCTGCCGAGCAAGTGCCGTAACCGACCAGCGGATAAGGCAAGTTGCGAGGCGTGTGCTTCCAGTGCGTAGGCCTTGCTTGCAGCCTGCTCGACGCGCAACTGCAGCTCTCCACCACTGGGATGCTGGCCGTGCACACGATAGCCGAAAAGTATCGGCCTTCTGGCAACAGGTATTGTGGCTATGGCCAACTCGAAAACGATACGTGCCGCGCTATGATCAGGATGCTGATCGTCCAGCGTCGGCAGAATCAAAAGATCGGGCTGCCATTCACTCAACAACTCACGAATCGGCCGCAGCATGGCCCGAGGATCGTCGAGCAAGCGATCGGTGAGGCCAAGATCCGGCCAACCCAGAGCTGTTTGCACCGACTTGGGGAATCCCAGCCTAGCGAGTGCCAATGCTGACTCACCCCGGCGGCGCTGCGCCCAGCGTCGCCGATCATGGGCATTGATGCGCAGGCGTTTTTCCAACCAGCGTTGTGGCCAGGGATTATTGTCGCCATCGGTCAACAACAATACGTTCACACTGGCACCTGCTTCACGCGCCGTCTGCAACAAGCCACCTGCGGCAAGAATTTCGTCATCCGGATGGGGAGCAACGACCAGAACGCTTTTGGCGCTGCAGATACGTTGATGACGGAAGGTTTCGCAACCACTCACTTTTTCAACCTCCAAGCGCCGGCACCTTTGATAGCATCCATAGCGCAAGGTTAACCCAGCACTCAGTAACGTGTCCGAAACTGTTCATCTCTGGTTTACACGCACGGGCCGCACATCTGTAGTTGATACTCGCAGACTGAGAAAATCCATCAATACCAGATCCGGTCGCAAGGGGCCCCGCAACGATTCACGTGCCTGATTGGCTTGCTCAAACAAACCCGACCAAGTCCATAGCTCCTGCTTGACTCGCAACGGCCCGGCCTCTCCCCTGGCCCGGGCACGGGTCTGCTCGGCCAGCCATTCTGCGGCGAAGCGGAGCCGTTCTTGCGGCTCGTCTTGCTTCCATTGGGTGGCTGTCGCTAAAACATCCGCCTCGTGACTAAGTAACATTATCAGGTCACGGCGCACCTGGTCCCTTCGCGCCAACGCTCCTTCAGCAACCAAGGTGAGAGCACGTCCCGGATTGCCTTGTGCCGCCGCCAGCGCTGCAGCCCAGTCGGCTACCCCCTGCCCCTGCAGCCAGGCCAGTGCCTGTTGCGGATCTGGCGGTGTAAAATTTACCATCTGACAGCGACTGCGCACCGTGGCGGGAAGCCGCCAAGCCTGATCGGCAACCAGGGCCAACAAGGTATTTTCCCCGGGTTCTTCTAAAGTCTTGAGTAAAGCATTGGCGGCAGCAACATTGAGCCGGTCGGCTGGATCCAGAATAGTGATCCGCCAACCACCGAACTGGCTGGAAAGGGTGACCTGTTCACGCAGGATACGCACCTGATCGACCACAAT
>CAYOLM010000318.1:0-2091 GCA_964404785.1 uncultured Mizugakiibacter sp. | reverse complement strand
CGGCCCGGAACGCCTTGGAGGCTTGCTCGGACGCTGCCGCCAGGCCGTGGATCCCGGGTCTTCGCCCGGGATGACGAGCCTTTTTGTGATACCTCCCTTATTGTCATTCTCGCGTAGGTGGCAATCTATACGTCAAGTAGACCGATTCATCGATAATGAGTGCCGTCTCAATAGTACGAGGCAAATCTTAACCCGCTACCGCAACCGTCCCGAACCCTCCACAAAAATCCGCCCATGATCATCCTCACAGCACGCCTGGCCCAAGCTCTTGGCATCGCCATCGAAGCCCATAATGGGCAGGCACGCAAAGGTACGAACATTCCCTATATTGCCCACCCCATGGCGGTAGCCGCGCTAGTGCTGGAATATGGCGGCGACGAGAACCAAGCCATCGCCGGGCTGCTGCACGACACCATTGAGGATGGCGGTGCCCGCTATGCACAACGTATCAATGCTGAGTTTGGATCCACGGTGTTGGCCATCGTCGAAGCCTGTTCGGATGGCACGGCCGAAGCCCGGGCCGCCCACAGCGACCGCAAAATGGACTCACTGGCCCGCAAGGCCACCTACCTGAAAAACCTCCAACAACATCCCCAAACCGCTCCGGTTCTGCTGGTGTCGGCCTGCGACAAACTGCACAACGCGCGCTCCATACTTGCCGATCTACAGCAGGTCGGGCCACAAATCTTCGACCGCTTCAACGTCAGCTGTGAGCAAACCCTGGCGCACTACCGTGCGCTGGTCGATATCTTTCAAACCAAACAGGTACCGGCCGCGGATGACCTGGCACGGGCCGTCAAAAAGATGCTTCACCTGGTAGAGTCAGGGGCAAGTTGAAGGCCTGTATGGGTCCTGGCTCCCTTTTTCTCTACGCGATCAGCACAGACCGGGAGCCGGTCAGAAACTGCTGACAGCCCCATAAACGCCCAGCGTCGAGGTCACCACCACTACGCTCAGTACTACCCATAAATAGACCCCGCGCAAACGATGTTCGGGCGGCAGAGCGCGTACTGCCAGGGCGACCAGAAAACCCAGCACCAGTGGCAACAGCAGGGCATTCATGACTTCCACCCCGACCGACAGGGCCACCAGATTGGGTACCATGCCGACGATCACCGCCCCACCAATAACCCCAGCACTGAACATCACATAGAACCACGGCGCCTCCAGCGGGCGGTGCTCCAGGGAATGTTTGTACCCGGTCACCTCACCAAAACCCCAGGCCGCAGCCAATGAAACAACAATGGCCGCAACCATGGCCGCGCCCAGTATGCCCAGACCGAACAGGGTACGGCCCAGTTCGGGGCCGAGGGCCGGCGTCAGCGCATCGGCAATCTGCCCCACAGTATTCAGCGGCGCACGCGCATGAGTTGGGGCGAGCGTTGCGGCAGCGACTACCAGAACTGAGGCCATGATGACCTGGGTCAATACAGCACCGATTGCAGTATCCCAGCGGGCGTAACGGTACTGCTCCGGTCGCAGTTTCTTATCGGCCACGGCCGACTGCTGATAGAACACCATCCACGGCATAATTACTGCACCGATATTAGCCGCAACCAGATACCAGTAGTCTCCATTGCGCCAGGGCACCTCAGTCAGCCCACGCAACATGCTGCCGCCGTCTACCGGTGAACGCAGGGCGACCCATACGAATACCAACTCGAACAGACCCAGGGCAATGGCGATACGCTCCACCCGTCGATACGTCCCGGTCCATACCACGACCAGCAGAAACACCACCGCAAGTACCAGGCTCACCACCCGTGGCACTCCGAACAGTTCCCCTACGCCGGCAATCCCAGAGAATTCGGTCAATAACGCTCCGATGGTAGCGACCGCCAGGCCCAGCACTGAAATCCACGCCCAGCCCGCACCGAAGGTTTCCCGAATCAGTTCACCGTGGCCCTTGCCCGTGAATATCCCCAACCGCACCGTCAGTTCTTGCACCACGTACAGCACTGGTACCAACAGTAGTTGTAGAGCCAAGAGCTTGTAGCCCCATTGGGCACCACTTTGTGCAGCGGTAATCACGCTGCCGACATCGGTATCGGCCAGCATCACCACCAAACCCGGTCCCATCACCCCCAGAAA